>CBDUEF010000072.1:0-9602 GCA_965366095.1 uncultured Cypionkella sp.
TATTGCGTTTCGCACCGTAGTCGATGGCGACCGCCTTCAAGCCGGGGGAGGAGCGGCGGCTGTAGCCTTCGGGCCAGGCCCAACGCATCTCATTCCAGGTATAGGATTGGGTGCAGGACACATCCTTGGCCAGATCGAGGCCTTCGAGACCAGACCAGGCGCGGGCCTTGGCAATGAGCTTTTCGATGTCGAAGTTGCCAGCCGGATCATGGGCCAGCGCCACATGCGGGGCCCCCTGTTGGCGGATGGCACGGGTCAGGCGGCGGGTGTCGATGCCGCCGATGCCGATGCGGCCCTTGGCGGAAAGCCAGCTTTGCAGATCGCCGGTTGCGCGCCAGTTCGACGGTTCGGTCGGATCCCATTTGACCACCATTCCGGCAGCGACAGGATCGGTGGTTTCGTCATCCTCGGCGGTGACGCCGGTGTTGCCGATATGAGGGAAGGTAAAGGTCACAACCTGCCCGGCATAGGAGGGATCGGTCATGATTTCCTGATAGCCGGTCATCGCGGTGTTGAACACCAGTTCCGCCACCGTCTCGCCCGTGGCGCCAAACCCGTGGCCGTAGAACAGGGTTCCATCGGAAAGCGCAAGGCAGGCGGTGGGGCGGGGATTGTTGGAGGTGGGCATGCGCGACTCCCGATGCAAAATCTTGGGGACACTAGTTGCGTGGCCGTGCCGGGTCAAGGGCCTGAGAGAAATGGATTATTATTTACTATCAATGGGTTGATGTTTTTTGGCCTTGTTGCATGGATCAAAGGGCGGGTGTATGGTGGCGCAAATTCAGGGAGATTGCAGATGGAATTGCGCGAGCAGGTGCAGGCAGCGGTGAAAGAGGCGATGAAGGCAAGGGATGCCGCGCGGCTTTCGACGCTGCGGATGGTCTCGGCGGCGATCAAGGATCGCGAGATTGCGGCGCGCGGCGAGGGGGCCGAAGTGGGCGAGAGTGATATTCTGGCGCTGATGGGCAAGATGGTGAAACAGCGCCAGGAATCGGCCAAGGCCTATGCTGAGGGCGGGCGGCCTGAGTTGGAGGCCAAGGAACTGGCCGAGATTGCGGTGATCACCGGGTTTCTGCCGCAGCAGCTGACGGGCGCGGAAGTTGAGGCCGCGATTGGCGCGGCGGTGCAGGAGACCGGGGCCACCAGCATCAAGGACATGGGCCGGGTGATGGGCGCATTGAAGGCGAAATACACCGGGCAGATGGATTTCGGCGCGGCAGGGGCTTTGATCAAGGTGCGGTTGGGTTAAGGTTTGATCCGGGCCAGCGCGCGGGCGAGATCGGCGTAAAGTGACAGGCGTTCCTCCTCGGACAGGAAGGCGCCGATTTCCACCTCGCGCCCCTGGGCTTTCAGTGTCAGGTAATTCGGCACCGGGCCTTTGGTGGGGTGCAGGGTGAGGCGGACCCAATAGGGGTTGGCCTGCCAATCTTGCACGCGCCCGCGCGGGCCGGTGCGGGTCAGCTGCATTTCGGTGGCGGTCAGGGTCAGATCTTCCAATATCTGCCCATCGGCATAGCTGCGCTTGAGGGCAAACCACACCCCCGCCACCGCCAGCACCAGAAACGGCAACAACCCCCACAGCACCGGCGAGCCGACAACGGCCAGCAAGGGCAGGGCGATCATCAGCGACGTTAACCCGATGAACCACACAAAGCCGGTTTTCGGCAGCGAGCGGTGCGGCCACAGGTGCAGGTGGGTTTCAGGCTCGAGCGAGGGGAGGAAAGTATAGGGCATGAACAAGATTACTCGTCGCAGTTTCGGCGCGGGGTGGGTCAGCGGTATTTCTTCCATAACATAGAGCCGTTTGCCCAAAGCCACAGCAGACAAATAGCGGCGAGGCCAATTGCAGTCAGAAAACCGCAGAATGATGAAAATAAATTAAGGCGCGCAAAGGTCTCGGGGTAGTCACTGTAACGGCGCGGCAGGCCTTGGGCCGCGGCCCACAGCCATAGCCCCGATGTATTGGCTGCGGTGCCAAGCAACAAACATGCAAAGCCGACCAGCCGCAGGTTTGCAAACATCTGGCCGCTGAGGCGCTGGGTTGCGGTATGGGCAAGCGAAAGTGCGACAAAAAGAGCGGCAAGCTGCGCATAGGTTCGGCTTTTGGATAAGATATAATAGGTATCGTGAAAAGCGAGATCATCGTCTGCGGCCATGCTGCTTGGCCATTGCACAAGTTGCCATTCCCAAAAGGATGCAGTGCCAAATCCCAAGGCGGCGCTCGCCAGCAGCCATGGCAGGGAAGCGCGTCGGAACGCGGCAATTGAGGGGAAAATCAGGATCAGGAAAAGGCTCATTGCGGGGCTTGATTTGGGGAAGCAGGGGTTTCCCCCAGCTCGGGTGCAACGCAAAAGGCCCCGAGTTTCCTCGGGGCCTTGGGTCTTTCGCGCCTTAGTGGCCGCGGGAGTGATCCCAATCGCTCTGCTTGGGAAGCTGCTCGAAGGTGTGTTCGGGCGGCGGGCAGGGCAGGGTCCATTCCAGCGTGTCGGCGTATTCGTTCCAGTAGTTGTTGACGGTGATCTTCTGACCATAGCGCAGGGTGTAGAACAGCACGCCAAGGAAGAAGATGAACGACGAGAACGACAGGAATGCCCCCATGGACGAGAACCAGTTCCAATAGGCATAGGCCTCGGGGTAGTCGATATAGCGGCGCGGCATGCCTTGGATCCCCAGGAAGTGCTGGGGGAAGAAGGTCAGGTTCGCACCGATGAACATCGCCCAGAAGTGCAGCTTGCCCGCCCATTCCGGGTATTGCCGCCCCGACATCTTGCCAAGCCAGAAGTAAATGCCAGCAAAGATCCCGAACACCGCGCCAAGGCTCATCACATAGTGAAAGTGTGCGATCACATAATAGGTGTCATGATAGACCCGGTCCACCGGCGCCTGAGCCAGCACAACGCCGGTCACGCCACCGACGGTGAACAGGAACAAGAAGCCAAAGGCCCAAAGCATCGGCGTCTTGAACTCGATCGAGCCGCCCCACATCGTCGCAATCCAAGAGAAGATCTTGATGCCGGTAGGCACTGCGATGACCATGGTGGCCAACATGAAGTAGCTTTGCTGCGTCACCGACATGCCGACTGTGTACATGTGGTGCGCCCAGACGATAAAGCCCAAGAACCCGATTGCGACCATGGCGTAAACCATCGGTAGATAGCCAAAGATCGGCTTTTTCGAGAAGGTCGACACCACCTGGCTAATGATGCCGAAAGCCGGGATCACGATGATATAAACCTCGGGGTGACCAAAGAACCACAGGATATGCTGATAGAGGATCGGGTCACCGCCGCCCGAGGGCTGGAAGAAGGTGGTGCCGAAATTGCGATCGGTCAGCAGCATGGTGATGGCACCGGCCAGAACCGGCAGCGCCAAGAGGATCATCCAGGCGGTCACAAAGATTGACCAGGCGAAGAGCGGCACCTTGTGCATGGTCATGCCTGGCGCGCGCATGTTCAGGAAGGTGGTGATCATGTTGATCGCACCCAAGATTGACGAGGCCCCCGAGAGGTGAACCGCGAAAATCGCAAGGTCCATCGAGTAGCCGCCTTCGCCAGTGGACAGCGGCGGGTAAAGCACCCAGCCCACGCCTGATCCAAGTTGATCATCGCCGCCGGGCGAAAACACCGAAGCAACTGCAAGCGAGGTGCCGGCAATATACATCCAGAACGACAGGTTGTTCATGCGCGGGAACGCCATATCCGGCGCGCCGATCTGTAGCGGCATGAAATAGTTGCCAAAGCCACCAAACAGCGCCGGAATCACCACAAAGAACATCATCAAGATGCCGTGGGCGGTGACGATCACATTCCAGACGTGGCCGTTCGGGCTGCAGGGCTGCGAGGCATCGGCCACAAAGCGCAGCCCTTCCATGCACATATATTGCACGCCGGGGTGCATCAGTTCGAGGCGCATGTAGACGGTGAAGATCACCGAGATCAGGCCAACAAATCCGCCAGCGAAAAGATAGAGGATTCCGATATCTTTATGGTTCGTGGACATGAACCAGCGGGTAAAGAACCCGCGCTTTTCATGCTCGTGGCCATGGATGGCTGCGTCGGCCATTGGCATCTCCCGTTTTCATTGCATTTTCTACCGGCGAGGATATCACCGGGGTTACAGTTTTGTGTTTAGTTTGACGGCGGCGTCAGGGCAATGTCTCACTTTGACACAGATCAAATTTATTGACCTTATTTTGATCACAGCCTGTGTCAAAACCGCCCGGATCGTCAGTTTTTTATCGGTCGGGTCAGTCGGAAGTGGATATAAGGAAGGGGCAAGGGTGAATGAGTCGCTGAGTGACCAGGTTGCAGTCTTGCTGGCGCGGCCCAATTGGACCGAGGAGCGCAAGGCTTTGCGGGCCTGTCTGCTGGAGGCGGGTCTGGCCGAGACGATCAAATGGAACCAGCTTTGCTATCAGTCCGGCACCGATAACGTTGCGATCATCTTCGCGATGAAGGCCAGTTGCGGGATCGGATTTTTCAAGGGAGCGCTATTGGATGACCCCAAGGGTCAGTTGACGAAGCAGGGCCCGAATTCGCAGGCGATGCGCGAGTTTCGCTTTGCGTCGCTTGCCCAGATCGAGTCGGCGCGCAGTGACATTGCCGCGATGATCAAGGCAGCGATCGCGGTGGAAAGAGCTGGGCTGAAGGTGACCTTCGTGCAAAAGGATGCGTTGGACCCTCCGGCTGAATTGACCGAATGCTTCGCCCGGGATCCCGATTTTTGCGGAGCTTTCGAGGCTCTGACGCCGGGGCGGCAACGCGCCTATGTGCTGCATTTTTCGGGTGCTAAGCAATCTTCGACGCGGGCGGCTCGGATCGAGAAACACCGTGCGCGGATCATGGCGGGCAAAGGAATTGCGGATCGGTGACAAAAAAGGCGGCCCGGTGGGGCCGCCTTTTCCCGAAAGCCGGTTGGCTTATTGTGCTGGTTTCAGCGAGGCCAGATAGGCCGCGATGTCGTCACCGCCCTTGGCGAGCTTAAAGGTCATCTTGGATTTGGCTGCTGCATCGCCGGTTTTTTCTTGCAACCATTTCGATGGGTCGACGACATAGGCCGCCAGTTCTTCCACGGTCCAGACGGTGCCAGCCGCGCCGACAGCCTTGGTGGCTTCGTCATATTTGTCGGCAAATTCAGCATCGGTCCCCACCACACGGCCAATCACACCGTAAAGGTTCGGGCCGGTCTTGCCGCCCTTTTGAATGGCGGTGCCATCGTCAGCGATGATCGAATGGCAGGCTTTGCATTTTTTGAAATCCGACTCGCCTTTGGCGATATCAGCATCGGCAAAGACCGGGGCGGCAACGGCTGTCAGGGCGAAGGCGGCAATCAAGGTGAATTTGGTCATGGCTTCCTCATGTTTGGATCGGCTGGCGGCACTCTGGCCGAATCGCCAAAGCGATATCACGGGTGCAGGATAAACCTGCCGCCGGGAAACGCAACTTGCGTGCTTGTCGCATCTGCACGATCGGCAGATTTCGACAAATTGCAAGGCTAATCAAAGTATTGCGGGAAGGTTTTGATTAGGGCGGCATCTAGGTCAGCCATGGTGACAGGGAGGCCCAGATCGACCAGCGAGGTCACGCCATGCTCGCGAATACCGCAAGGCACGATCCCTGAAAAATGCGAAAGGTCCGGTTCGACATTGATCGAGATACCGTGAAAGCTGATCCAGCGGCGCAGTTTCACACCGATGGCGGCAATTTTATCCTCGGTTGGATTGCCCTTCGGGCCAGGGCGGTCGGGGCGGCTGACCCAGACGCCAACGCGGCCTGTGCGGCGTTCGCCCCGCACATTGAATTCGGCCAGTGTGGCAATCACCCAGTTTTCCAGCGCGCAGACGAATTTGCGCACATCGCGGCCGCGGGTGTTCAGATCAAGCATGCAATAGGCGACCCGTTGGCCGGGGCCGTGATAGGTGTATTGGCCGCCGCGGCCGGCGGAAAACACCGGGAAGCGGTCGGGATCGGTCAGATCGGCGGGATTGGACGAGGTGCCGGCGGTGTAAAGCGGCGGATGCTCCAACAGCCAGATCGCCTCGGGTGCAGTGCCTGCGGCGATCTCAGCCACGCGGGCCTCCATCGCGGCAAGGGTTTCTTCATAGGGCGCAAACCCGTCGAGATGCCGCCATTCCACCTTGCCCATCGCCCATTCTCCGCCAGTGCCTTGCGACACATGTGGCGCGACGGGGCGCAGATTGCAACGGGGGCGCAGAATCCCCCTTTTCATCGCGCCAGACAGCGGCTAAAGAACCGCCATCCCAGCCGGATCAAGTGCGGATGTGGCGGAATTGGTAGACGCGCAGCGTTGAGGTCGCTGTTCTTTAATCGGAGTGAAAGTTCGAGTCTTTTCATCCGCACCAATCCGGCAGGGATTTAATTTTCAAAACAATACTTTACAGTGTAATGGCATGGGACCTCCAAATTGCCAGCCAAGCGTGGTATTCTGTATGTGTAAGGTGTTTACCCTTAGTGGGCAGGAAATATCGTGCAGGTCCACAGCCCCTTCGGTCCGAACGCGGGGATGAATTGGCTACACTCGGTGATTGGCGTGGTGCCTGCAGGTTTGAGTGTGGTCAAAGTCTGGATGCGTCAGTTTGGAAAGATGGCCGCGTGACGCCAACGGCCCGTGATGCGTGACTTGCTGAGACGGCTCGACCTCCCTCAAGTCGTTTACACAGGGTCAATTTTTAAAGGGCGCTGGACAGGGAAGCCTGCATCAGCGATGGAAATGCCGAAAGCACGTGCGTTTCGGCAGCCGTATGACGATCCAATCAAATGCTTTTGCGGCCGCTTTGCACTATTAAAGCGTTCCGTTCCATCGCTGGAAGCGGACGGCACGTCCATTCAGTCCGAGAAATTTGCGAAATGGGCGTGACGGTATAATGTGAAAACCCTAACCTTCTGTTGAGGATATGGTTGGATTAGGCCCTGCGAAAAGGTCAAGAAGCTTGATCTGGTCGAAAGGTGGGCCTTCAACCGGGCGCAGAAAAAATCCCGGCGCTTGTCGCCACGACTCTTGGTTATTCAATAGGAGACTACCCAAAGCACCTTGCCGACGTCATGAAAAGGGGATTGGCAATGCTCAGGCTTCACATGGCCCCGAAGACGATCAGCGCATCCATCAGAACCGTTGAACGGTCTTTGGGCAACGATCAGGCCGATCAGAGCGTCACAGACGACTCGAAGGGTTAACGCTCAGACCCGACACTACCCTATTCCGGCCTATTCCCTTATCGGCGCCGAGGAATTTGTTCGATGTCCAATCCGGTGTTACAAACAACGGATTGGTCCCATGCGGTCAACTGATTTCCTAGATTCGGGCTTGGCCCGCGCACCGCTTTCTGGCGGTCCGTGAAATACGCGCGCCTTTTGAAACTTGCGCCCAAGAGCAAGAGAGTCGCTTAGATGGGAAGGGGTGTGAGAAACATCCCGCCCGCAGAGGCCCATAATGCAAACCTGAACACTGTCGATATGGCCGCATAAAACGGGCCAATTGGTCTCGGGCAAACCCGGTGGGGTTCAGCCAAAGCCCCCCGACGCTGGGGTCATTTTTGCAGGCTGAAGCAAGCACTATATTTGCCTACACCAAGCGATGGATGCTGCCGCTGCAAGAAGGGTGATCCTTGCGGCATGAAACCTGACCAGAATGCAACTTGGCTGACCTGAGAACCTGCCCCGAAAAGCCCGACCACATCAGTTGAAAACAGCGATCAACAGTTTGGCACGTTCACCGCAAGGCCGCCCAGCGAGGTTTCCTTGTATTTATCCAGCATGTCCTTGCCGGTCTGGCGCATGGTCTCGATGCAGGCGTCAAGGCTGACCAGATGGGTGCCATCGCCGCGCAGCGACAGGGAGGCGGCGGAAATGGCCTTGATCGCGCCAAGGCCGTTGCGCTCGATACAGGGCACCTGAACAAGGCCTTTGACCGGATCGCAGGTCATGCCGAGGTGGTGTTCAAGGGCAATTTCGGCGGCGTTTTCCACCTGCATGGGCGTGCCGCCCAGTACGGCGCAAAGGGCGGCGGCAGACATCGCGGCCGCCGAGCCGACCTCGGCCTGACAGCCACATTCGGCGCCGGAAATCGAAGCGTTGTGTTTGCAAAGCCCGCCGATGGCGGCGGCGGTCAGCAAGAAATCCCCGATCTTGGTGGTCGAGGCCCCCGGCACGTGATCGAGGTAATAGCGCAGCACCGCCGGCAGCACGCCCGCCGCGCCATTGGTGGGGGCGGTGACAACCTGACCACCGGCGGCGTTTTCCTCATTCACCGCCATGGCGTAAAGGCTCATCCAATCGTTGATCACATGCGGGGCGGTCATGTTTTTCCCGCGCTCGGCGATCAGCGCGTCATGGATGCCCTTGGCACGGCGGCGCACCTTGAGGCCGCCGGGAAGGATGCCGGTGCCAGCCATGCCGCGGGTGATGCAGTTGTTCATCACCTCCCACAGCCGGGCGATGCCTTGGTCGATCTCGGCGGCAGAGCGGAATTTCAGCTCGTTGGCGCGTTTCATCGCGGCGATGGTCAGGCCCGAGGCCTTGGCCATTTCCAGCATTTCATCGGCGGATTCGAAGGCATAGGGCACATCGGCGCGTGCGCGGGCCTTGCCAGCGCTGGCGGCGGAAAGTTCGGCATCGGTCAGAACAAAGCCGCCGCCGATGGAATAATAGGTTTCTTGCAAGATCACATCGCCTTGGGCATCGGTGGCGCGCAGGATCATTGCATTGGCATGGCCGGGCAGGGCGGGGCCGTAATCGAACATCAGGTCTGCCGCCGGATCGAAATGCAAGGGCGGCAGGCCGGGGGCGTTGATGGTGCGGGTCTGGCGCAATTCGGCCAGTGCGGCTTCGGCGAGGGTAGCGTCGTAGCTGGCAGGTTCAAAACCGCAGAGGCCCAGAATGGTGGCGCGGTCGGTGGCGTGGCCAACGCCGGTAAAGGCCAGCGAGCCATGCAGCGAGGCGCGCACCCCGGCAAAGTGGAACGGCGAGGCGCGCATCAGATCGAGAAAACGCGCCGAGGCGACCATTGGCCCCATGGTATGCGAGGAAGACGGGCCGACGCCCACTTTGAACATGTCGAAAACGGAGAGGAACATTTGGGGCTCAGATCTGGGGTTTGGTGAAAACGGTGGCGCCAAGGCCTTCGTCTTGGGCAATGGCGAGGGCGGCGGGGCGGGTTTCCAGTGCCGCGAGAATGCGGTGAAGGGCTGGGTATTTGGTGCTGGGGAAGTGGCCGGGATGATCTGCTGGCACCGAGGCCAGCCAGCGCATCAACATGCCGATGTAATAGCCCAAAAGGCCGGGTTCGGTTGACAGCCACTTGGGCGCGTCGACGGTGACCATATCATTGAGCATTGTCAAAAGGCTGTTCATATGGGCGCTGGCATGGGCCAGAACCGCATCTGCATGCGCCGCACCTGCCGTGCGCTCGGGGTAGAACAGCTGCATCAGGGTGGGGTGGATATTGGTTGAGGTAAAAAACAGCCATTTCAGAAACGCCGCGCGCTCGGGTGATTTGGGGGCTGGCGCAAGGGCGTCATGGCGATCACAGAGGTAAAGCAGGATCGCGGCGGTTTCAAACATCGGGCCGTCTGGGGTTTCGATGGC
>CBDUEF010000073.1:0-9583 GCA_965366095.1 uncultured Cypionkella sp.
CCTGCCACGCCGATCCGCCGCTTTACCCATCTGGTGCCGATGCATTCGGGATCAGCCGGAACCAAAACGCCGGTCTTTATGGTGGCGGGGATGGGGGGCAATATCCTGAACCTGCGCCATATGGCCAATCTGGTCGGCAATGACCGGCAGTTTTACGGCGTGCAGGCGCGGGGCTTGTTTGGTGAGGATGCGCCGCATACCGATCTGACCGAGGCCGCGCGCGACTACATCGGCGAAATTCAGCAGGTGCAGCCGCATGGCCCCTATATCTTGGGCGGCTATTCGGGCGGCGGGTTGACGGCCTGGGAAGTGGCGCGGTTGCTGGAAGCGGCGGGCGAAGTGGTGGCGCGGGTGTTCTTGCTGGACACGCCCTTGCCGATGCGCCCGGTGGTGACGCGGCAGGACAAGGCCTTGATCAAGCTGATCGAATTGCGCCGCAACGGGCCGCGCTATTTCATCGAATGGTTTGCCAAGCGCCGGGCCTGGAACATCGAGCAAAAGCGCAAGCGTGAGGCGGGACCGCATGTCGCCCATGCCACGGAAATGCATTACGAGGAATTGGAGAACGCCTTTCGTGCGGCTTTGCCCAAGTTGCATTTGACGCGGCGCGCGGCCCCTGCGGTGCTTTACCGCCCGCCGTTGGATTTGAAGTGGAAAGTGACTGGCGGGCGCTGGGGGTGTGATGCCAAGGAATACGTCTACCCCGATAATGACTGGGCGCAATTTGCCCCCGATCTGGAGGTGGTTGAGGTGCCGGGGGATCACAACAGCATCGTTCTGGAGCCGAATGTGCGGGTTTTGGCCTCGCATATGGCCAAGTCGATTGCTGAGGCTGAACGCGATTATGTGCCCGAAATTGCAAATCGGGTGTGCCCCTTGGCGACGGCGGCGGAGTAGAGCATGGCAAGTATTCTGACCATAATTCTGAATTGGCGAACGCCCGAAATGACCCTGCGCTCGGCCCAAGCGGCATTGCGTGAAATGGCGGGTCTGGACGCTGCACTGGTGATTGTTGACAATGACTCGGGCGATGGATCGTTTGAGGCGATGACCAGCGAGGTGCAGGCTTGGGCGGACAGTCGGGTGCGGGTGGTGCAATCGGGGCGCAATGGCGGTTTTGGCGCCGGCAATAATTTCGGCATCAGCGCCGGGATGCCGGACGGATCGAAACCCGATTACGTCTATATCCTGAATTCCGATGCTTTCCCGGAAGAGGGCGCGATCCGGGCACTGGTGGAGCGTCTGGAATCGCATCCGCAAACCGGGTTCGCCGGAAGCGCTATTCACGGGCAAGACGGGGTTGCCCATCGCACCGCGTTCCACTTTCCCACCATCGCCAGCGAATTTGAAACCCAGATCCGGCTGGGGCTGGTCAGCCGGATTTTGCGCCGCTCGGTGGTGGCGCAAGCCTCGCCCACTGTCACAAGCCGTGTCGATTGGCTGGCGGGCGCCAGTCTGATGATGCGCCAATCGGTGCTGGACCGGATCGGCTTGTTCGACGAGCGATTTTTCCTCTATTTTGAGGAAACCGAGCTTTGCCTGCGTGCCGCCCGCGCCGGGTTTGCTGTGGATTATGTGGTGGAAAGCCGGGTTGAGCATATCGGGTCGGTCTCGACCGGGATGAAGGAATGGACGCGGATTCCGCAATTCTGGCTGGACAGTCGGCTGCATTACTTCACCAAATCGCACGGGCGGGCCTATGCCGCCGCGACAACGGTTGCGCATATTGCCGGCGGGTTGGTGTGGCGGGCGCGGCTTTTGGTGCAACGTAAAGACCCCGGCGATCCGCCGCATTATCTTTCGGATCTGACACTTCATGCAATACGGCGGGGGGCTGCCGCTTTGTTCCGTGGGCCAAGGGCCCCTCACCAAAACGCGCCCGGCTGCATAGGGTAAGGATGCAATCATGACCGCTTTTTCCGTCCTTCTGATTGGCAATGAAACCCTGACAATCCATTGCGGCGAGGCGCTGTTGGCGCGCGGGCATGAGGTGGCGGCTGTGGTAAGCCAAAGCGCCGAAGTGCAGGCCTGGGCGCAGGCCAAGGGGTTGCGGGTTGAGGCGCAGGCGGCCGGTTTGGAGGCGCGGCTGTCTGGGGTGGCGGTGGATTGGCTGTTGTCGGTGGCCAATCTGGTGGTGATCCCTGCGGGCGTTCTGGCTCTGGCGTGCCAAGGGGCGGTGAATTTCCATGACGGGCCGTTGCCGCGCTATGCTGGGCTGAACGCGCCGGTTTGGGCGATTTTGAACGGCGAGGCGCGGCACGGGATTTCCTGGCATCTGATAGAGGGCGGCGTGGATGAGGGCGATGTGCTGGAGGCGCGGGCCTTTGACATTCAGCCGATGGATACGGCGCTGACGCTGAACACCCGTTGTTTCGAAGCGGCGATGGAGTCTTTCCCAGCGCTGCTGGCGCAGTTGGAAACTGGCGATCTGCGGCGGCAAAAACAGGATCTGTCCCATCGGCATCTGTATTTGCGGGCCGACAGACCGGCGGCGATGGGGCGGATTGATTTCAGCCAAAGCGCCGAGGCGGTGGTGCGGTTGGTGCGGGCGTTGGATCATGGGCGCTATTGGAACCCGCTGGCAACGGCCAAACTGGACAGCGGGGCGCAGGTTTTGAACGTCGGCGGGGCCGAGGCCGTTGCGGGCGCGGGCCTGCCGGGGCAGGTTTTGGCGGCAACCGCCGAGGGCGTGGTTGTGGCCTGCGGGGTGGGGGGGGTGCGGGTGGCGCGGTTCAGCTGTGTGGCCAAGGGCTTGCCGGTTGGTCCGGCTGGCATCACGGCGGCGCAGTTTCCGGCGCTGAGCGGGGCCGAGGCCCTGACGGCGGCCTTGGCCGAGGTGATCCCGTTTGAGGCCGCAATCCGGCGCGCGTTGAAGGATTTGCGCCCGGCACTGGTGGAGGGCATTGGTGCGGGTGAGGGCTGGGGCGAGGTTGATTTGCCAGCGACCACGCCAGAGATTGCGGCCTTGGCCATGGGGCGGATCCTGGGCCAAGGGGCGGTTGATTTGGGATTTGTGGCGCGGGCCAATGGGGCACCGGGGTATCTTTCGGGCTGGGTGCCGTTGCGGGTGCCTGCCGCGGGCGCGGTGACGGAGGCTGTTGCGTTTATGCGTGCCAATCTGGCGGCGGCGCGCAAGGCGGGCGCGTTCGCGCTGGATTTGCTGGCGCGGGATGTGGGCTTGGCGGGCTTGGGCCTGCCGCAGGTGGTTCTGTCTGAAACCGGGCAGCCCGTGGCGGGGGCGGGGGTAACGCTGACCTCGGGGCGGGTGTTTTTTTTTCCGGGGCCCCCGTTGGGGGCCGGGGGCGCCCGTTTTGGGGGGCGGTTTTCCGGGGGTTCCCAGCAATTGGCCGGGGCCGAGGGCGATTTAAGCCGGGTTTCGATGATGACAGGGGCCGAGCGGTTACAGGTTCTGAGTGGCTGGAACCAGACCAAGGTTGAACGCGATCAGGGGCTTTGCCTGCATCAGGCCTTTGAGGCGCAGGTTTTGCGCAGCCCGGATGCGGTGGCGCTGGTCTGCGATGGGGCGCAGTTGAGCTATGCCGCTCTGAACAAGCGGGCCAATCAGGTGGCGCATGTTTTGGCAGGGATGGGGGTTGGCCCCGGCGTGCCGGTGGGCCTGTGCATCGGGCGCGGGTTGAACATGTTGATCGGGGCGCTGGGCATCTTGAAGGCCGGTGGGGCCTATGTGCCGATGGACCCGGCCTATCCTGCCGAGCGGATCGCCCTTTATATCGAGGATTCCGCCTGTGGGGTGATCGTTTCGGACAGCCTGACGGTTTTGCCGGCGCAAGATGTGCAAGTGCTGGCGCTTGACAGCGATCCACGCCTCTCGATGGCGCCGCAAGAGAACCCGACATCGGGCGTTGGGCCGGGTGATCTGGCCTATATGATCTATACCTCGGGCTCGACCGGGCGGCCCAAGGGCGTGATGATCGAGCATCGCAATGTGGCGAATTTCTTTACCGGCATGGACGAGCGGATCGGCACCGAGGCCGGTGTCTGGCTGGCCGTGACCTCGCTGTCTTTTGATATTTCGGTGCTGGAGCTGTTCTGGACGTTGGCGCGGGGCTTCAAGCTGGTGCTGACCAGCGATGAAAACCGGGCCTTGGTTTCTGGCGGCTCGATTGGGTCGGCGCAGGGGATGGAGTTTTCGATCTATTACTGGGGCAATGATGATGGCGCAGGCCCCAAGAAATATGAGCTGCTGCTGGAGGGTGCGAAATTCGCCGACAGCCATGGCTTTGTGGCGGTCTGGACGCCAGAGCGGCATTTCCATGCCTTTGGCGGGCCCTATCCGAATCCTGCGGTGACAGGCGCGGCGGTGGCGGCGGTGACCAAGAATATCGGGGTGCGGGCTGGCTCTTGCGTGGTGCCGCTGCACCATCCGGCGCGGATTGCCGAGGAATGGGCGGTGATCGACAATCTGACCAACGGGCGGGCCGGGCTTGCAGTGGCCAGCGGTTGGCACCCGGATGATTTCGTGCTGTGTCCCGAGAATACGCCGCCCGCCAACAAGGCGGCGATGTTTGCAGCGACTGAACAAATCCGCAAACTGTGGCGGGGCGAGACGGTGGAATTTCCCACCAAGACCGGCAGTTTCGGCGTGGCGACGCAACCGCGTCCGGTGTCGAAAGAATTGCCGATCTGGGTGACAACGGCGGGCAATCCCGAAACATGGAAAGAGGCGGGGGCGATTGGTGCGAATGTGCTGACGCATCTGTTGGGCCAGACCATTGACGAGGTGGCGGGCAAGATCAAACTTTACCATCAGGCGCTGCGCGATGCAGGTCATGATCCGGCAAAGTTCACTGTCACCTTGATGCTGCACAGCTATGTCGGGCGCGACCGTGAGCAGGTGCGGCGTGTGGCTGAAGGGCCGATGAAGGATTATCTGCGCTCGGCTGCTGGTCTGGTCAAGCAATATGCCTGGGCGTTCCCGGCATTCAAAAAGCCGCAGGGCGTTGATAATCCAATGGATATCGACCTGCGGACGCTCACAACCGAGGAAACTGAAGCGATCCTCGATTTCGCCTTTCACCGCTATTTTGACGATTCCGGCCTGTTTGGCACCGTCGAGGATGCGCTGGCGCGGGTCGAGCAGTTGAAGCGGATCGGGGTGGGCGAGGTGGCCTGTCTGATTGATTATGGCATCGCCCCCGAGCAGGTGATGGAGGGGCTTTATCCTTTGGCCGAAGTGGTGCGTCGGGCCAATTCCGGCGGGGCTGTGGCGGCCGATGATTTCTCGATTGCCGGGCAGATCGTGCGGCACGGGGTGACACATCTGCAATGCACGCCGTCGATGGCGCGGATGATCACGATGAATGACGACAGCCGCGCGGCCTTGGCCAAGGTCAAGACCTTGATGCTGGGCGGTGAGGCGCTGCCTGCGGCCTTGGTCGGTGATCTGCGCCAGGCAAGTGCAGCGCGCATTTTGAACATGTACGGACCGACGGAAACCACGATCTGGTCAACCACTGATGTGGTGGATGAGGGGGGCGCAACCATTGGCCGCCCGATTGCCAATACTCAGGTCTATGTGCTGGATGCGGCGAGCGAGCCGGTGCCGCCGGGGGTGGCGGGGGATTTGTGGATTGGCGGCGAGGGCGTGGCGCGCGGCTATTGGCAGCGCGACGATCTGACGGCCGCCAGTTTCTTGCCTGATCCGTTTGTGACAGCCGAGCGCGCCTGCGCTTGGGGCGCGCGGATGTATCGCACCGGCGATCTGGCGCGGTGGCGGGCGGATGGGCGGTTCGATTTTCTGGGCCGGGCCGATCATCAGGTGAAACTGCGCGGCTATCGGATCGAGTTGGGCGAGATTGAGGCTGTGCTTGAGGCGCAGCCGGGGGTGACACAGGCCGTTGTGCTGGCGCGTGAAGACAGCCCCGGCGATGTGCGTCTGGTGGGCTATGTGGTGGGACCGGCGCGGCCTTCGTCGCTAAAGGCCGCACTGGCCGAGGCCCTGCCCGAGCATATGCGCCCGGTGCATTATGTGGCGCTGGCCGCGATGCCGCTGACGCCAAACCGCAAGGTGGATCGCAAGGCGCTGCCTGCGCCGCAAGCCGAAGCGCCGGTGGCATTCGCGGCCCCCGGCTCTGATCTTGAGCGCCAGATCGCCGAGATTTGGCAGCGGGTTCTGGGGGTTGCCAAAGTGGGGGCCAAGGACAATTTCTTTGCGCTTGGCGGCCATAGTCTGTTGGCGGTGCAGGTGCATCGGGAAATCCGCGACAGTTTGGGAGCGGCGAAACTGTCGATCACCGATATTTTCCGCTTTCCGGTCTTGGGGGCTTTGGCGCGGCATCTGGATCAAAACCCGATCGAGGCACCGGAGCCTGCGTTCAATGACCGGGCCGAAGCGCGCGGCGATGCCATGGCGCGGCGGCTGGCGATGCGGGCGCGGCGCGGGTGAGCGCAGGCTTGCAGGCGGCCCTGCGCGCGGGCTTGCCTGCTGGGCTGGCTTTGGCGGGAGCTGCGGCGGATGGGCTTTGGCCGGGCGAGGAATTGCCCCATGCCACGGCGGCCCGGCTGCGGGAATTCTCGGCAGGCCGCTCGGCGGCGCGGGCGGCGATGCGCGGTTTGGGCCACCCTGCAACGGCGGTGCCGATGCTGCCGGATCGCTCGCCGCTCTGGCCTGATGCGGTGACGGGCAGTATCAGCCATTGTGACGGTGCCTGTCTGGCCCTGCTGGGGTGGCGGCGCGATTGGGCCGGTATCGGGCTTGATCTGGAACCGGCTCTGGCCTTGGAAGCGGCGCTTTGGCCAGAAATTCTGCGGCCAGAAGAGCAAGACAATGTGGCGGCGCTGCCCTTTGCCAAGCGTGGGCTTGCAGCTTTGCGGATTTTCATGGCGAAAGAGGCGGTTTACAAGGCGCAATACCCGATGACGTCGCAGCTTTTGGGCTTTGACGGGCTGCACATCACCCTGTCAGAAGCCGGATTTGAGGCCCGTTTCACCGCAGGGATCGCGCCGTTTGCTCTGGGTCAGACGCTGACCGGCGGCTTTGTGATGTCAGACGGGCTGATTGCGGCGCATTGCCTGATCGCTAATTGGTAAAGATCGCAAAAGGCATCCTGTTGAAGGGGCTCAGGAGCGACAGATAAGAGCGCGAGCGGATCGGCTCATCGGTTGAGGCCGGATCAAAGATTTTCAACGTGGTCGAAGAGCCATCCGCCGAATGAGAGCCCCGCGCGCCCGCCACGACCAGATAGCAGGCCGACCCGGTGCTGTTAGCCCGCCCAACCTGCATTTGCGGGCATTCGATCACCAGCGGCCCTTTGCGCAGCAGGCCAATCAAATCCGGGGCAAGCCAGTTTCGGGCCGAGTGGCAATTCAGGCCGATCCTGCGCCCCAGATCAAGGCGATAGAGATGTTGGCTGATTGGATCAGCTTTAACACGCAATGATTTGTCTGCCTCTACCATGTTGGACGGAACGGCCGCAAGGATGGCGCTGACCGACCGATGCGTCAGCATGGCAAAGGCCGCAGCCCATGCCGGGGTGACGGGCGTCTGCGCAACATGGCTGACGCTGTGCAGGATCGGGCCAGTCTTTTCAAGGCTGTAGAGAACATCAAGCGTGCAGGGACCGGCGCAGCCATCGGGCTCAAGCCAATTGGCAATCTGAAACGCCCTTACTGCACGCCCGGAGGCCGTATCATAGATCCCGGTGATTTTCAGGTTTGGACTGGGGTTCAGACGATTGTTCAAGGCGAGTTGCAGATCGCGAACGAAGGGGCCAGAGCTTCCAAGGCGCAAGGCCGTCTGCCGCATAATTGCACCTTCCTAATATATCTGCCAAAGCGCCAATCAATGTACTAAAATACCTCTGCCCCTGCAGACTAGAACAAGTCCGCAGCCTTCTCAAGACCTCTGTGACAATAAGCCCTTGTCTCTGCAGGTGTTACGCCGACAGGGCGGGGCGTCGGATGTTCGGGGCGGCTTCCAGAACCAAGGGGCGCAGGCTTTCGCCACCCGCGTCGATCACCTCGAACAGTTTGATGCGCATCCGGGGTTCCCAGAAATCATTGATATGCGAGGCCAGCAGCGCCAGCCCTTCGGCATGGGGTTTGCTTTCCATGAATTTGGCGATCTGATTGGCCATGTAGATGAGTTTCGCGTGCGGGTCGTGCGAGTGGGTGTCATGCGACATGGGAGGTCTCCTTGATCAGGCGATCGGTATGGGTGAACAGCTCGAACCGGTCGGGCCGGGCAAGGGCGATAAGTGTTATTCCGGCGGCTTGGGCCAGATCAACGGCATGGGCGGTGGGGGCGGAGACGGCAATCAGCACCGGCACGCCAAGGGCCGCGACCTTTTGCACCATATCAATTGAGACGCGGCTGGTCAGCACAATCGCGCCTTCGGGATGTGGGGTGCGGATCAGATGCCCGGCAAGTTTATCAAGCGCATTGTGGCGCCCCACATCTTCGCGGGCGGCAAACAGGCCGTTGCTCCAGAAACCGGCGGCATGGGCGGCGCGGGTGGCGTCGTGCAAAGGCTGTGCGCCGGGCAGCGAGGCGATGGCGGCCAGCACTTGTGACGGGGTCATTTGAAACGGGCTGGCTGGCACCGGCTCCATCTTGCGCGTGGCCTCTTCAAGGCTGTCGATGCCGCATAACCCGCAGCCGACCGGGCCCGCCATGGTGCGGCGGCGTTTGGCCAGGCGTGCCTCGGCATGGGTTTGCAGCCAGATTTGCACATCCAGCCCATGCGCGGTTTCCACCACCTCAACGCTTTGAATCTCTTCGGGTTTTGCGATGCCTTCGGTCAGCGAGAACCCATAGGCAAAATCCACCAGATCGGCAGGCGTTGCCATCATCACGGCTTGGGTCGAGCCGTTATAGCTGAGCGCCACCGCCACTTCTTCGGGCAGGGGGCGGCTGCCCTGTCCAACTGCACCCGACCCGAAGGTCAGGCGCGGCATGGGGCGGTGGGTTTGCATCACTCGGCCGCGGAAAGGATGCGGCGCGAGTGGGCGGCTTGGGCGTTATACTCTTCTTGCCACTCGGTCGGCCCGTTGGAGGGCGAAACCTGCACCGCTGTCACCTTGTATTCCGGGCAATTGGTGGCCCAATCGCTGAAATCGGTGGTGATGACGTTGGCTTGGGTGTCGGGGTGGTGGAAGGTGGTATAGACCACGCCCGGTTTCACCTTATCGGTGATCGTGGCGCGCAGAGTGGTATCGCCCGAACGGCTGGCGAGGCGGACATAATCGCCATCCTTGACGCCGCGCACTTCGGCATCATGGGGATGGATTTCCAGCACATCCTCATCATGCCAGACCACGTTTTCCGTCCGCCGGGTTTGCGCACCAACGTTATATTGTGACAAGATGCGCCCCGTGGTCAGCAACAGCGGGAAGCGCGGGCCGGTTTTCTCATCGGTTGCCAAATATTCGGTGTTGATGAACCGCCCCTTGCCGCGCACAAAGCCATCAACGTGCATCAAGGGCGTGCCTTCGGGGGCCTTTTCGTTGCAGGGCCATTGGATCGAGCCAAGGGTTTCCAGTTTTTCAAAAGTCACCCCGGCAAAGGATGGCGTGGTCATGGCGATCTCATCCATGATCTGGCTGGGGTGGGTGTAGGTCCAGT
>CBDUEF010000074.1:0-9570 GCA_965366095.1 uncultured Cypionkella sp.
CGTCACCAACAGCGACAGCGCCACCGCCGCGCGAAACCGGATCGAGGCAGGCGCCTTCATGGCGTCCCCAAGCGATAGCCAAGCCCGCGTTCGGTGGTGATGATCTGCGCGCCCAGCTTTTTGCGCAACCGGCTGATATGCACTTCGATGGTGTTGCTTTCCACCTCGGTTTCAAAGGAATAAAGCCGCTCTTCCAGCTGGGCCTTGGACAAAAGCTGTGAGGGCTTTTGCACAAAGGCCTCAAACAACACCCATTCGCGGGCGGTCAGCGCAATGGCCTTGCCATGGCGTGTGACGCGCCGCTCGGCCAGATCAATCGTAAGGCCATGAAATTCGATGACCGGGTTGGGATTGCCCGAATAGCGCCGCGCCACCGCGCCAATGCGCGCCGACAATTCGGCCAGATCAAAGGGCTTTACCAGATAGTCATCAGCGCCGGCATTCAGCCCTTCGATGCGGTCTGAAATCTGGTCCAGCGCCGTGACAATCATCACCGGCACTTTGCTGCCCGCGGCGCGCAAGGCCTTCAGAAACGGAATGCCGCGCCCTTCGGGCAGCATCAGGTCCAAAAGCATCAGATCGAAATTTGCCCCCGCCAAAGCATCTTGCGCATCGTCCAGCCGCTTTGCCCAGTCAACGGAATGGCCATCCGCCTCCAACTGCTCGCGCACAGCCTGGCCGATGAACCTGTCGTCTTCGATCAGCAGAATGCGCATGGCGTCCCTTTTGGTGGCTTGGCTCCGTTGTCTCGCAACCGTCCTAGCCGGTCAAGCTGACGCGATCCTGAAGCGAATTCTTTCGATGCTTCAGGCAACTGTCAGGTTCATCTTGCACAAAGCGGGCTATCGAAGCCCAAGTTGGAGCCTTGCCAATGAACCGCCATGTCGCCCCCGTTACCCTTGCAGCCTTGCTATATGCAACCCTTGCGCAAGCGGATGTGCATTGCGTGGTGCCGATGACCGATTGGCAACCGCGGGAAGCGGTGGTGCAGCTTGCGGCAGACAAGGGCTGGACCCTGCGCCGGATCAAGATTGACGATGGCTGCTATGAGATCACCGGAAACGATGCCGAGGGGCACAAATTCAAGCTCAAGCTGCATCCCGGCACTTTGGCCGTCATGCAGCAAGGGCATGACGATGACAGCCACCCCAAACAGCCAGACAACAACTAACCCCAATCCACAGCCCCCAAAGGCCAGATCGCGCCCCACAAACTTGCCCCGTTTTCAGCGGCAAAACTTAACGGATGCCACGGGCGTCCCTCCAAAGGAACCGAGAATGCAGATGAAATCCCTCCTGAGCGTTTTGGCTTTGTCCACGGCAATGACGCTGCCCGGACTGGTGCAGGCCAAAACCGTCAAACTCTCAACCACGCTTACGCAATATGGCGGGCAGGGGGCCTATCTTGCGTTCTATCTCACAGACGGATCGGGTGCCTATGCGGGCAGCCTTTGGATGGCGGGCGGCAGGACGAAATATTACCGGCACCTGACCGATTGGGTGCGCTATACCGGCGGCAACCCCGCCGAGGTAAACGGCATCACCGGCGCCAGTGTTGGCGCGGGCAGCAGTCTGAATCTGTCAGTCGATCTCGCGGATGCGCTGTTTGACGCGGGCTATACCCTGCATATCGACGCCGCGGCCGAGGATATGCGCGAAAGCCCCAACGAGATTGCCGTGCCCCTGACAACCAGCGGCGCGGGCAAAGCTGTCAAGGGACGGCGCTATATTGCCGCCTTCAAATACGGTTTTTAACCAAAAGGTAACGCGATGATCCGCAAACTTCACCGCTGGCCCGCGCTTTTGGCCTCTGTGCTTTTGATTGTTCTGGCCGTCACCGGCACCGCGCTCTCGGTGTTTCCGGCGCTGGAGCGGATGGCAACCCCCGCCGCCGTCTCCGGCCAGAGCGTGGCAGAGCTTGCCGCCTTGGTGCTGGCCAAGCACCCAACCGCCGAGCAGATCAAGCGCGCGCCTTCGGGCAAGATCACCGTTTGGTGGTTTGATGGCGATACGCCCGGTGCGGCAGTGTTTGATCCTGCGACCGGACAAGACAAAGGCAGCGCCGACCCTTCGGCGGTCGAGCAATGGTTGATGAATTTTCATCGCGCCTTGTTTTTAGATGATAACGGGCGGATCGTCACTGCGATGGCCGCATTGGCGATGCTGGTGCTTGCCGGTTCGGGAACAGTCTTGGTGCTGCGGCGGGTCGGGGGCTGGCGGCGCTGGTTTTCGCGCCAACGCGGGCCCTTGGCGACCCGCTATCACACCGAGCTGGCCCGTCTGGCGGTGCCTGTGCTGGTACTTTCGGCGCTGACGGCGCTGTGGATGACCGCCTCGACCTTTGATCTTTTGCCGGTTGATGAGGCGAACGCGGCTTTTCCTGCCGATGTCAGCGGCCAGATCGGGTTTTCGGTGGCTGCCATCCCGCTCTTGCAAAGCACGCCGGTTGCGCAGCTGCGTGACCTCACCTTTCCGGCGGCCACTGACGCCAGCGATGTCTATACCCTGACCACCGCGCAGGGCATGGGATATCTGGATCAAGGCACCGGCCAGATGCTCAGCTGGGCAACCCCCGGCCCTTGGGCGCAGGTGGGCGAGTGGATTTATCTCTTGCACACCGGGCAGGGTGCGGCACTCTGGGGCCTGATCCTTGGGGTGATGGTGCTGTCGGTTCCGGCGCTGGCGGTGACTGGTGTCTACACTTGGGTGCGGGGCAGGCGTAGCCGCCCCCGGATGCCGGGGCTGGTGGCAGCCGCGCGCGCCGAAACCGTGGTGCTGGTTGGCTCTGAAGGCGGCGCCACCTGGGGATTTGCCGCAACCTTGGCCCAAGCCTTGCAGGCGGCAGGCCAGGCGGTGCATGTGGCCCCGCTGTCCAGCTTTGCCCCGCACAGCTATACAGCAGCGCGCCGCATCGTGGTGATGACCGCCACCTGGGGCGATGGCACCGCCCCCACATCGGCCCGCGGCGCGTTAGAGCGCCTTGCCAAAGCCGCGCCAACGGTGCCGCTGGCGGTGTTGGGCTTTGGTGACAGCAGCTTTCCCGCCTTTTGCGCCTTTGCTGCGGAGTTTGAGGCTCTGGCCCGCAAGACCGGCTGGTCCATGGTGCTGCCGGTCGAGCGGATCGATCGCCAGTCGCCGCAAGAATTCACCCGCTGGGGCCGCGCTTTTGGCGCAGCCATCGGACTGCCACTAGAACTTAATCACCATCCCGTCGCCCCTCAGGCCATGGCCCTGACGCTGATCTCGCGGCGCGATTACGGTACAACCCTGCAAGCCCCGGCGGCGATCCTGCGCTTTGCGGTGCCAAAGGTCGGCCTGTGGGCGCGCCTGACGGGGCGGGGGTTTGGGCGCTTTCGGGCGGGTGATCTGCTGGCAATCCTGCCCGACGGGGTGGCGATCCCGCGCTATTACTCGCTGGCGTCCGGCAGCAGGGATGGCTTTGTCGAAATCGCGGTGCGCCAGCACCTTGGCGGCCTGTGCTCGGGGCAACTGATGGCGCTGCAAGTGGGGCAAGCGGTGCAAGCCTTCTTGCGCCCCAACCCTGAATTCAGGCCCGACAATGGCAAAACCCCGCTGATCTTGATTGGCGCTGGCACCGGGATTGGCCCGCTTGCAGGCTTTATCCGCGCCCAAGGCGCGCGCCGCCCCATCCATCTGTGGTTTGGCGCCCGCCATCCCGATGCAGACCTGTTTTATCAAGACGAGTTGGCCGATTGGACCGAAAGCGGCGCCTTGACTGGCCTGCGCACCGCCTTTTCGCGCAGCGGTCATCGGCACTATGTTCAAGACGCCTTGCGTCAGGATGCCGAGGCGCTGCGACAGCTTATCGGCCTTGGGGCCAAGATCATGGTTTGCGGTGGCCGTGACATGGCGCAGGGCGTGCGCGATGCGCTGTCCGATATCCTTGCACCGCATGGCCTGACAGCAGCCAGCCTTAAATCGCAAGGACGATATGCCGAAGATGTCTACTAATACCAACCCCTTGCGGCTTGAAGGGGCCACCATGGGCACGCGCTGGTCGGTGCTGCTTGATGGCCCCGCCCCGCCGGATCTGACGCCCCTGCAGGCGGCCTTGCAAGCGGCGGTGCAAGAGGTCGATACCCAGATGTCCACCTGGACCCCGCAAAGCGATCTGATGCGCTTCAATGCGGCGCCCTTGAACACATGGCACGCCTTGCCCAGCCATCTGATGCGGGTTTTGGCCGCCGGGCTGGCGATCAGCAAAATGACCGATGCTGCCTTCGAGATGAATGTCGGCGATGCGGTGAAGGCTTGGGGATTTGGACCCAGCGCCATCGACCTTGCCGCGATCCAAACCGCCTCGGCAACTGGTCGGGTGCGCGCCATGGATGCGCTGCACTTGGATGAACCACGGCTGTTGGCCAAAAAGACCGCCCCGCTGGCGCTGGATCTGTCGGGCATCGCCAAGGGCTATGGGGTGGACCGACTGGCCGAGGTGCTGGCCGATTGGGGCCTCAAATCCGCCCTTTGCACGATTGACGGCGAGGTCAGGGCGCTGGGCAGCCGGTCCAATGGCAGCCCCTGGGCCGTGGCAATCGAAAGCCCAGAAACCGGCGAGCCAAGCGCCCATTCCATGCTGGACCTTGCGCAGGCTGCTGTTGCCACTTCGGGCGATTACCGGCATTTTGTCACGGTCAAGGGCCATCGGCTCAGCCACACGATTGATCCGCGCCGCGCCGCCCCTTTGCTGGACGCTCCCGCATCGGTAAGTGTTCTGGCGGCAAGCTGCGCGCAGGCCGACGCCTTGGCGACCGCGCTGATGGTGATGGGGCAAGAGGCGGGCCTTGCCCTTGCCCGGCGCCACGGCTTCAGCGCCTTGTTTATCTTGCGGCGCGGTGATGCGTTGACTGCCTTGGGCTGCGGGCATTTTGCCGCTTGATCTGGCGCGGCTTGCGGTTCCCTGCCTCGCGCAGCCCGGCAAATCCGCCCTGTGACACCGCCCCAAGCGCCGCTTTTGCCCGCAAAGCCTCGCTCATGTTGCATTTTCACCCTGCACCACCGCCTCAGGATGCGATAGCGATGGGCCATGAGACAGGGATTTCCAATCGCAAGGCGTGGCATGGTGATAGGCCTTTTGGGCGGATCGTTCGATCCCGCGCATGAGGGCCACGTGCATCTGACCCGCGAAGCGATCAAGCGGATGGGGCTGGATCGGGTCTGGTGGCTGGTGACGCCCGGCAATCCGCTCAAGGCGCGTCAACCCGCGCCGATGGCTGACCGGGTGGCGCGCGCCAAAAGGATCATGACCGATCCCTCAGTTGTGATCACCGATCTGGAACAACGCCTTGGCACCCGCGCCACCATTGATACACTGACCGCCTTGCAGGCGATTTATCCCGGCGTGCATTTTGTCTGGCTGATGGGGGCGGATAATTTGGTGCAGTTTCACAAATGGGGCCGCTGGCGCGATATTCTGCGCGCGGTACCCGTGGCGGTGCTGGCGCGCCCCGGTGCCGGGATTGCCGCGCGCACCAGCGTTGCCGCGCGCGCCTTTCGCGTCCACCGCGTGGCGCGCGGCGAAGGTCTGGGCAACAAGCGCCCTCCGGCCTGGGTTTTCGTGAACATGCCGATGAACGCGGCCTCTTCCTCGGCCATTCGGGCGCGCGGCGATTGGAAGGCATGATTGGCGATGGCTGACACCATGGGCAAACCGCAAACCGACATGTCTCGGCGCAGGCTTTTGGCCGGGTTGATGGCGGGGGCCATCGCGCAACCGCTGTGGGCCGAGGCCCCGCTGACCTCTCCGCGCCCAGTGCCGCGCCCCAGCCCTGCGGGCAAAGGCGCCGAGGTGGATCAGCTAGTTAGCACGGCCAAGCTGGGCGGGGTGGTGGCCTTTGCGGTGGCGGATCTGACCACCGGGGCGATCCTTGAAAGCAACAGCGCTGAAACGCCGCTGCCGCCTGCCTCGGTGGCCAAAACCGTGACCACGCTTTACGCATTGGAAAAGCTGGGGGCGGATTTTCGGTTTCAAACCCGCGTGATGCGCTTGGGCACAGTGCTTGATGGCAGGCTTGAGGGGGATCTGATCCTTGCCGGCGGCGGCGATCCCACCCTTGATACCGACCGGCTGGGCGATCTGGCCGCAGCCCTTGCCGCCACTGGTTTGCGCGAGGTCACGGGCCGCTTTATCGCCTTTGCCGGGGCGCTGCCGGGGCGCATTTCCATCGCCCCGGATCAACCCGATTATGTGGGCTATGATCCGGCCATCTCGGGGCTGAACCTGAATTTCAACCGCGTCTATTTCGAATGGAAACAGCAAGGCGAGGGCTGGAGCACCGGCATGGATGCCCGTGGCGCGCGGTTCTTGCCCAAGGTCTCGATGGCCGATGTCTCGATTGCGCGGCGTGACCTGCCGATCTTTGCCTATGCCGCAGCCGAGGGCCGCGACAGCTGGAGCGTGGCGGCCTCGGCCCTTGGCCGCGAGGGCAGCCGCTGGTTGCCGGTCCGCCACCCCGCCGAATATACCGCCGAAGTGTTCCAGACCCTCTGCGCGGCTCATGGCATCCGCCTGCAACCGGCCGAGATTGTGCAATCCTTGCCTGCAGCGGGCGTCGAGATCGTGCAGGATCAAAGCGCGCCTTTGCCCGATGTGCTGCGCGAGATGCTGAAATATTCCACCAATATGACGGCGGAAATCGTCGGGCTTACTGCCTCGGGGGCGGGTTCGCAGCAATGGTCTGCGGCGGCCATGCGCGAATGGGCCAGGGTGCGCTTTGGCTTTACCGGCTGGCTGGTGGATCATTCGGGGCTGGGGGCCGAAAACCGGGTGACAGCGGGCGATCTGGTGCGGATGATGCTGGCCGCCGAGCACAACCCGGCCGCCAGACGGCTGATGGGGCTTTTGCATGAAACCGGGCTGGCTGATGCCAACGGCAAACCCAGCAAAACCGACCCGGTCCGCATCTTTGCCAAAACCGGCACGCTGAATTTTGTCTCGGCCCTGTCGGGCTATGTGGCCCCACCCAAAGGCCGCAAACTGGCCTTTGCGATTTTGACCGCCGATGTCGCGCGCCGCGAAGCGCTGGACATGCAAGACCGCGAAGACCCGCCGGGTGGCTCGGCTTGGGTCAAGCGCTCGAAACGGTTGCAACAGCAGCTTATCCGGCGCTGGGTAACGCGGTTTTCCTGAAAATTCGGCGTCTCTCGCAAGGACGTGCCATGGCTTTCGCTTGCCGCATCGGGCTTTGAATGTCAGTCTGGTGCCAAGACAAGCAGGGGGTAATGGGGATGCACAAGGCTTTGGGCGTGGGCGTGTTGGTGATTGGCACCGGGCTCTTGGGCTGGTGGGGGCAAACGCATAACGCCCGTCACATGGAAGATCAAATCCGTGACGCGGCAAGTCTGGTGGCCTCGGGATCAGTGCATGGCGTCACCACTTGGGTCTCTGGGCGCGACATCCACCTGACGGGCATCGTCGACAGCCCCGAAGAAGAGGCCGCGATCTTTGGCGCGCTCGATGCGGTTGCGGGGCGGCGGGTGGTGGTGTCCGAAGTCACGGTTTTGCCCAAGCAATCGCCCTTTACGCTGGTGGTTACCAAAGACGGTGGCCTGACGGCCCAAGGCTATGTCCCCACCGAAGCGGCAAGGGCCGCCTTGGCCCCTGCGCTAGAATCGCAAGCCGCCGGGTTAACGCTGGCATCGGGGGCACCGGCGGGCTGGCTTGATCTGGCCAAGGCGGGCATCGCGGCGCTTGCTCCGCTGAACCATGGCGAGATGAGCCTGAGTGACGCAAATCTGACCCTTTCCGGCGAGGCACTGGGCCCGGATCAGTTGGCGGCAGTTGATGCGGCCCTGATCGGCCTGCCCGAAACCGCTGTCTCCAAAAACATCACGCTGCAAGACGACGGCGCACCGACGATTTTCACTTTGGATTATGCGGCGGCAGAGGGCGCCAAGATCGCCGGAAAGCTGCCCAAGGGTCTGGATGTCGCGGCCATCGCTTCGGCCTTGGGCCTTGGCTCGATTGCAGGCGAGGTCAAAACCGGCCTTTTGGGTGCGGCTGTGGATGCAAGCCCCTTTGCCGCCTTGAAATCCTGGATGGGCAAGATCGAAACCCTGCAAATCACCTCCGGCCCCGAAGCTATGTTGGCCACGATCACCCTGCCGCAAAACGCGGATGCCGCCGGGCTGCAATCGGCCCTGAAAGCGGCCGGGTTTGAGGCCAAAGTGTCGGCAAAAGCCCCCGACGGGGCCAATGGCGATACCCGGCGCAATGCGGCTTCGGGCCAAGATCAGCGCTATATGGGCGGCTATTGGCTGGATATGCCAAAGATCGACGCCGGGCTGGCGGGCTGTCAGGCGGCTGCCGATGGGGTTCTGGCCGGGGCCACGGTGAATTTTCTGTCCGGCTCGGATGAGTTGGACCCAAGTGCGGCGACGGTGATCAATGATCTGGCGCCGATCATGGCGCTTTGCGCCGAAACCGCCGGGCTGCACGCCGAAATCGGCGGCTATACCGACAGCTCGGGCGATCCGCTGGCCAATCTCGGGCTTAGCCAGCGCCGGGCGGTTGCGGTTAGGCTGCAGCTTGTGGCGCGCGGTGTGCCACCCGCAGCGCTGCGCGCGGTGGGGCATGGCGATGCCGATCCGGTGGCGGATAACAGCACCGAAGAGGGCCGCGCCAAGAACCGCCGCACCAAGATCACTTGGTCGCAATAGGCCCCTGCGCAAGGCGCTGGGCCGAACGGAAGACATATCGGATCGAAGGATCAGCTGTTAGGGAGGTGGGCTATGTTTCGTGAATGGGGATTTCTGCTGTCGGAAATGTGGGGCCTGCTGGCCTTGGCGGCTTTGGTCGGGCTGATCGCCGGTTGGTTGATCTGGGGCCGGCGGGTTGAGGTCAAAGCCGCCCAACCCGCCCCTGTGGTGGCAAACAGTGCCGAGGCCGACAGGCTTCGCGCCGAGCTGACCGCTTGCGCCAACAAAAGCCGCAGCCTTGCCGAGCGCGTCGATCAATTGGAGCGCGAGCTGACCGCCGCCAAAATGCGCGCCGAAGATGCCGAGGCCAGATCAGCCCCGCCCAAGCCCGTTGCGCCAAAGCTGACGGTGGTGCCGACAGCCACGCCCACCCCTGCCATTGCCGTTGCCGAGGCGGCGCCGCTGGCCGCTGCCCTGAGCAAACCCGAAGGCCTAAGCGCCGCCCGCGATGGCAAACCCGATGATCTGAAACAGGTCAAAGGCATCGGCCCGGCCCTTGAAAAGCTGTGCAACCGGCTTGGATTTTATCACTTTGATCAGCTGGCGAATTGGACGGCTGCGGAAATTGCCTGGGTGGACGAGAATCTTGAGGGCTTCAAGGGCCGGGTGACGCGCGATGAATGGGTGGCGCAGGCGCGCGATCTGGCCGCAGGCAAGCCGCCGCGTGCCGGAGGTGAGGGCTGACCTGAGGTGTCTTGTCAGGCTGGCAAGGCGGGACGCTCCGCGGGGGATATTTAAGCGATGAGGATGGACAAGAAAAGCTGATGGATACGGGCGGGTTTGCACCCATGCTTGACACCGAGCGGTTGCGCCTGCGCGCCCATCGGCGCGAAGATTTTGCCGCGATGGTTGC
>CBDUEF010000075.1:0-9479 GCA_965366095.1 uncultured Cypionkella sp.
AATGTTGGGGCATTGGCCAATCAGCTGCAAAAAGCTTTCTGCAACCTGGGGAGATTGCGCCGAAAGTTGCACCTGCACAAAGGCCTGAAGCGACAAGCCGATCCGTTTTGGATCGAGTCTGGCATTATAGCTGGTAACATAGCCTTCCGCCTCCAGTCGTTGACGGCGGCGTGCGGCCTGACTGGGCGACAGGTTCAGTCTTTCGCCCAAATCCTGCGCTGTCAGCATCGCATCTTGTTGGATCTCGGCCAGCAGGCGGGAGTCGGTAGCATCTAGCATGCGATCTTCTTGCATAAATTGCGTGATATCTGCGAGTATCGCGCATGGAAGCGATGGAATCAATCTGTGGGAAAGTAAATCTATGTGACAGGTGCGTAATATTTGCGTGACCCGGTCGAGAGGTGCCAGCGTCGCGGTCAGCTTTTCGGGAGCGCGAGGGTCAATAGCTTTGACCCTTTCTGATAGCGAATTTCGGTGGCGGTGATTGCGGTCACGCGTCCGCCGTCCAGGTTGTCTCCGACCTTTACTTTCTTGTAACGGCCGTTCGACTGGCGCACCAAGGCAGAGCGGTTCGATTGGGTGCCATAGACGCCGATCAGATTGATTTTTGACAGGTTGATCGCGTTGGAAAACGTGGCCTGTTTGGCGACAGAGGCTTTGGTAGGGATTTTGGGCGCGGCCGAGGCCACCTCGGGCTCATTGTCGGCCTCGGGTGCATTGTTTTGGGCCGATTCTGTTGGCTGCTCGACCTTCGGCTCGGGGGTGCGAACAGCGGCGGCAACGGCGGCCTCAACCGAGCGTGACAAATCGCGAGGGCGCGGCTCGGGGTGGCGTGAGATCGCTACGGCCAATTGGCTGGAGGGGGTCGGTTCGGTCTGGACTGCCGGCTCGGCAACCAAGGAGGCCTCGGCACTGGCTTGGCGTGCAGCTTCGCCTGCGGCGAGGATCGCGGCAGGGCGGGCCCGTGGACGCAGGCTTGCGACGCGGGTTCCGCTTTCAGGGGCAAAGGTGGTGTCTGCTTCGGCTTTCAGGCCTTCAGGCCGGAGTTTGGGCCGAAACTTGGACAAGGCGGGATCGGATGGAAAAGCGGGCGCATCAGTCGCGCTGGTGGCATCGGCCGACGGCGCAGGCGCCGCCAGGGTTGCGGGGCGTTCAGGTGGCAGAATCGGTGGCGGCCCCGCAACAAGACGAACGCCCTCGGGAGTAATGACCCCCTCGGGCGTTGGACGGATCATGCCATCTGCGTCAAATTCATAGGTGGTGCCAAAGGGGGGTGGGGCCAATTGGGCATCTGGAAGCGGATCACCCCGCGCATCCGGCTGGGGCAGAGCCAAAGGATCAGGGGCAACAGGGGGGGCGTCCATGGTGGCAAGGATGATTTCGCCCTGACCGTCGGTCTGCGGCAGCGCAGAGCCGGTCGCGGATGGATCAACCGTGCCGTCGGTTGCGGGCTGCTGCGACAAGGCCGCTTGATCTGGGGCAGGCGGGTCCTCGCCAGCTTGTCCAGCCAAAGCCGCATCAGGATTTGCGGCATTTTGCCCAGCCGCGTCAGCGGCAAGTTGATCGGGATCTTGCATATCCGCCGCCATTTCATCTTCTGGGGCGGGGATGTCATTGGAAAGATTGGATGTGCTTGCATCCTGCGACAGGCTGGCGGTGTCAGTTTTCGGCGTGCTACCGTTGAAAAACGTCAATGAATAGGTCGACCAAGCGGCAATAAGGGCCAGCACCAGCAGCAAAATTCCGGTCAGGATCAGACCAAGAAAGCGGGGCTTGCCGCGCTGTTTCGAGCCGCGCGCAAGGGCCGGGGCCTTTGCCGTTGGCTTCTTGACCGGAGCCAATGAGGCGGCCGAAGACGAGGGGTCCACGGTTTTGCGATCTTTGTTTTCGGCGATGACAGTGGCCGTCACCAGCGCGCCCAACCCCCGCATCGGCTTGGCGTCCTTGTCGTTGGCCCGGGGCTTTCCTGATGCCGAAGTTTGGTTTCCAACCAAAATCGGTACATCCGCAGCCGGTTTTGGCGCTGATTTTGCGGCAAAGGGCCGCTCGACCATGGGTTGTTTGGCCGGCGCAACCTCGGCTTTGTTCGGGACAGATCCAAGAGTGGAGGGCCGCTTTATGCCGCCCAATCGGGGAGGGGCGGTGTCGGCGTTGCGTCGGCTGGAAAATGCTGCAAGGGCCGCCTGGGAAAGCGGTGGCGGCACATCATCCTGGATCACCGGCGAGGTGACAGATCGCTCATGCACCACGTTCGGCGGCTCATCCGCTGGAACATCCAGCGCCATTGGCGCCTCGTCAAGGGGCGGCACAGGCGCCGCCACGGATTGAGTAGTGACAACGGGCAGCGCGGTTTCGGGCGGCACCTCTGGCTCTGGCTCGATCAAAGCCGGAGGTTCCGCCGGGCTGATTGACGCGAGTGGCGCAGTTGGCTCGGCGTTATCGGCTGCGGGTGATTGGATGTGCTGTGCCGGTTCTGGCTCAATTTCTGCCAAAGGCGCTGGGGCGGCATCGGCCTTGACCACTGGTAGGGCTTCGGGCGCGGCCTTGGCCGTAGGCAATTCTGGGGGGACGGGTTCAATGGCCAGACTACGGGCGAGGATTTGAACCGGGTCCTGATCGCGTTCGATCTTCTCGCCGTTTGGTAGCAAGGTTGCGGCTAGGCTGGATGGGCCGAACCATGGCTCGCCCCGGAATTTGCTGCTTGCAGGCACGGCTACGAAGGAGATTGGGTTCATCCGGTGCTCGATGGCAAAGCCTTCAGCCTCTGCCAGAGTCTCGCGGGCAACAACCGCAACCTGAACTTCTGGGCCGGTGCCCCACCAGTCGAAGACAAGATCATCAACTGCATAAGGGGTTCGCCCCTCAAGCGCGGCTGCAATTTGGCTGCGGCGGCTGGCGGCGTCGGGGCCAGGGGCAACAACGGCCAGATACAGGATCTGATCGTCGGGAATCACAAGCTTGGTAGACAAACCACGAGGGGCAAGTCCAAGGGCGGTAGAGCGCAAGTATCCGACGGCTTCAGTCAGATCGGGCGCATCAATGGCAACGCGACCCACTTCATGCCAGCCCCCGGTCGCCCGGTGAAGCAAGGTGATGGCGGCGTTGCGAAAGTCGAGGGCGAATGCTGGTTTCATGACACGCGTCTAACACAATTACAGAGCCGTCTGGAACGCGGCCCGGAAAGTTGGCCCTTCCTATAGCAGCTTTTTGCCGAATGAAAGAAAAGCCGCAGGCGAAGATGGGCAAATCGGAGATTCTCGGTCAAAAATCCGTCGGGTTGAGTTTGAGTCCTGCGGATTCACCCCGCGACGGAAGAATTTTTGGCGCGAACCCCAAGGATTTCCGATTGTCTCGCGTTTCAAACTTGAACCGGGTGTTTTTATAGGAGTGTTCCCGATGCAATTGCTCAAATCAATGATGATCTCTGCTGCCTTGATTGTGCCACTCGCCGGGCCGGGCTTTGCCGAAGTGGTTGGCAAGATCACCGTGACAGGCGAATCTACAGTTCTGGTCGCTCCAAATATGGCGACAATTTCACTGGGGGTGACCACGAACGGTGATACCGCTGCTGCTGCAATGCGGGCCAATTCCGAGGCGATGGTGGTGGTGACCGAGCGGCTGAAGGCGGCGGGGTTGGCTGCCGAGGATTTGCAGACCTTGAACCTGTCGCTGAACCCTAATTGGTCGAACAACTCTTCGGGAGCGTCGGAAGTTGCCGGCTATACGGCCAGCAATATGCTGTCGGTGCGGGTGCGCGATCTGGCCCAACTGGGGGGGCTGTTGGATGCATCGGTTAATGACGGTGCCAATGCGTTGAACGGTCTGAGTTTCGATGTGGCCAATCCGCGCCCGGTGCAGGATCAGGCCCGCAAGGCGGCAGTTGAAGATGCGCGGGCCCGGGCATCGCTGTTGGCCGAAGCTGCCGGGGGCAAGTTGGGGGCGGTGATCGAGATTGTTGAAGGCCAAGTCTATAATGCGGGTCCGCAGATGTATCGCGCCGATTCGGCCAAGGCGGGTGCGGTTCCAGTTGAAGCTGGGCAGATCGGGCTGACGGCGGCCGTGACGGTGACTTTCGCCCTGCAAGATTGATCGAAACTGGCGGCCCCGGTGAGGCCGGGGCCGCCGTAGTTCAGCCTTGGGCGGCAGCAAGCGCCTGATCAAGATCGGCGATGATGTCATGGACATCCTCGATCCCGATCGAAAGCCGCACGATATTGGGGCCGGCGCCTGCGGCAACCAGTTGTTCGGGCGTAAGCTGGCGATGGGTGGTTGAGGCAGGATGGATCACCAGGCTGCGGGTATCGCCCAGATTGGCGACGTGGCTGAAGAGTTTCAGATTATCCACCAGTTTGACGCAGGCCTCATAGCCACCTTTAACGGCAAAGGTGAAAAGCGCGCCGGCACCTTTGGGTACGATCATCTCGGCGCGTTTGCGGTAGGGCGATGAGGTCAGCCCGGCGTAGGTGACGAAATCAACGCGCGGGTCTTGCTCCAGCCAATCGGCGACGATCTTGGCGTTCTCGACATGGCGCTGCATCCGCAGCGATAGAGTCTCGATCCCCATCAGGGTGTAATGCGCGCCTTGGGGGTTCATCGTCATGCCCAGATCGCGCAACCCGATGGCGATGGAATGGAAGGTGAAGGCCATCGCGCCCAAGGCCGGGTGGAAGGCCAGGCCGTGATAGGCGGGTTCGGGTTCCGAGAGCGAGGGGAACTTGCCCGAAGCGGTCCAGTCGAACTTGCCCGAATCCACGATAACGCCACCCGTGACTGTGCCGTTGCCGGTTAGATATTTCGTCGCGGAATGGACGACCAGCGTGGCCCCATGTTCGATGGGGCGGCAGAGGTAGGGTGAGGCCGAGGTGTTGTCGACGATCAGCGGGATTTTCGCTTGGGTTGCGATGCGGGCCAGCGCGTCGATATCGGTGACATAGCCGCCCGGATTGGCGATGGTTTCGCAGAAGATCGCGCGGGTGTTTTCGTCGATGGCATGCTCGACGGCCAGCAGATCATCGGTATCGACGAATTTCGCCGACCAGCCAAAGCGTTTGATGGTCTGGCTGAACTGGGTGATCGTGCCACCGTAAAGCCGAGAGGAGGCGATGATGTTTTTGCCCGGCCCCATCAGCGGGAACAGCGCCATGATCTGGGCGGCGTGGCCCGACGAGCAGCAGACGGCACCCGCGCCGCCTTCGAGGGCGCAGACGCGGGCGGCGAGGGCCGAGACGGTGGGGTTGGTCAGGCGCGAATAGATGTTGCCGACCTCTTGCAGATTGAACAGGCGCGCGGCGTGATCGGCGTCTTTGAACACATAGGCGGTGGTCTGGTAGATCGGGATCTGGCGCGCGCCAGTGGCCGGATCGGGTGCGGTGCCTGCATGGATGGCAAGCGTATCAAAGGCGAGGGGGCGGGCTGTCATCAAATCCTCCGGTTTTGTTGGAAATCGGGCGCAGGTTAGGCGAGGATGCGCAGGGGAGCAATGGGCAAGCTGGGAAGAGCGAAAAAGCGGTGTTCGCCTGTGCGACAGGGGGCGGCCTGATATATATCAATGGCTTATATGTAATTGATAACGGGTTGTTAACTTTTCCCGAGGGCTTGTCTTGGCGGGGCAGGCGGGTAAAGTGACGCATGCGCAAAGGAGCCCTGCCATGTTGACGCCGTTTCACCTTGCCATTCATGTCGATAATCTGGACGCCGCGCGCGGCTTTTACGGCGGGGTTTTGGGCTGCCGCGAGGGGCGCAGCACGCGGTCTTGGGTGGATTTTGATTTCTTTGGCCATCAGCTCAGCCTGCATCTGGGCCAGCCCTTTGCCAATGCCAATACCGGCAAAGTGGGCGATCATCTGGTGGCGATGCCGCATTTTGGGGTGGTTTTGGCCTTGGAAGACTGGCAGGCACTGGCGGCAAGGTTGACGGCGGCGGGAACAGAGTTCGATCTTGCGCCCTCGGTCCGGTTTTTGGGTGAGCCGGGCGAGCAATGGACGATGTTTTTCCGCGACCCCAGTGGAAACCCGATTGAAATCAAGGGGTTTCCAAGTTTGCAGGGGGTGTTTGCATCGTGAATTCCGACCGGGGCACGGGCGGTTGAGGGCCCACGCTCCGCGGGGAGTATTTTGCCAAGGTGAAAATGCCAAGGGGCTTGCGCGCTAGAGGCCCAGACGCGGGATCTCGATGGCGGGGCAGCGGTTCATCACGGCGGCCACTCCACGGGCGCGGGCACGGGCGGCGGCGGCCTCATCAACCACGCCAAGCTGCATCCAGACGGTTTTGAGGTTGGGAAAGGCGGCAAGGGCCTCATCAACCACGCCGCCCGCCTCTTCGGAGCGACGAAAGATTTCAACCATATCCACCGGATCGCTGATCTCGGACAGGTTTGCGCGCACGGTTTCGCCAAGCGCCTGTTGCCCGGCCTGACCGGGGTTGACCGGGATCACCCGGTAGCCGCGCGCCACCAGATATTCGGCGACATGGTTTGAGGCGCGGTCTGGTTTTGGCGACCAGCCGACAAGGGCGATGGTTTTGGTTTCGGTCAGGATTTTGCGGATGTCTGCGTCGGTCATGGTGATTTTCCAGAAAAAGGCGCCCGTGCCAGAGGCAGGGCGCCAAGGTGTGGAACGAGGGACAGTGAACAGAAGGAACGGGAGTTCCGGCCCGTTGCCTCTTTATTACATGGGGAAGATAAAATTTTATTAAAGGTCATGTCGCGGTTTTGTGATCATTTTAGCCGGGTTGCAGCGGCATAAAGCCCGACAGCGGCGGCATTCGAGACATTGAGCGAGCCAAATTCGCCGGAAAACGGGATGCGGGCGATCAGATCACAGGTTTCGCGGGTTTTTTCGCGCAATCCGGGGCCCTCGGCCCCCAGAACCAGCGCGATCGGGCGGCTGCCGGTATCTGCCATGGCCTGGGCCAAGGGCACGGTGCCGTCACCGTCAAGGCCGATCAGGATATAGCCCATGGCGCGCAGTTCCTCCATCGCCTCGGCCAGATTGGTGACCTTGAGATAGGGCTGTCGTTCCAGTGCGCCACTGGCGGTTTTGGCCAGCGCCCCGGTTTCGGGGGCAGAGTGGTGGCGGGGGGCAACGACAGCGCGGGCGCCGAATACTTCGGCCGAGCGTAAGACTGCGCCAACGTTATGCGGATCGGTCACACGATCCAACAGCACGATCAGCGGCTGACCGGCACCAGAGATCGCGACATCGGCAAGCTTGCCCCAGTTGAGCGGTTTGACCTCAAGTGCCGCGCCTTGATGCACCGAGCCTTCGTCAATGGGCACATCAAAGCGGCGCGGATCGGCGATTTCGGGGGCGATGGCGGCAAAGGCCACGGCCTCTTCCAGCTTGTCGAGGGCGTTTTTCGTCACCACAAGGCGGATTTTCTCGCGCGCGGGGTTCATCAGCGCATCGCGAACGGCGTGCAGACCAAAGAGCCAGACGGTTTCGCGGGCCTCGGCGCGGCGGCTGCGTTCCTTGTCGACCACCCAGCTTGGTTTCTTATCGCCTGACATGATCCGCCCCATTTTTCCAACGGCGGCGAGAATGCGGCGGGATGCGCGGCGGCGCAAGGTGTAAACCGATGAAGGTTTCGTGGATTTCGCCTTGACGCCCCCGAGGGGCTTCGCTAATCAGCCCCTTAGTGGGCGATATGCTGCAAGGTGCGGCAGCGGACTGTAACTCCGCCGAGGCGACTCATGCTTGGTTCGATTCCAAGATCGCCCACCATCTACCTGATAGCGTTGGATTTCTTAGGGTTGGCCAGTTCAGTGGCCAGCCTTTCCGCTTCATGCGCGCGGGGTTTGGACAGCGGTGCGAGGATCAGGTAGGTGGCAGGGGTCAGAAACAGCGTGGCGATGGCGGCAAAGCCGAGGGCGCCGACGATGACCCAGCCAAGTGCGGCGCGCGCCTCGGCCCCCGGCCCGGAGGCCAGCACCAGAGGAACCGCGCCGAGGATGGTGGAAAGTTTGGTCATCATGATCGGGCGCAGGCGGATGCGGGCGGCGTTCTGGATCGCCTCGCGCACCGATTGGCCCTGATCGCGCAGTTGGTTGGCAAACTCCACGACAAGGATGCCGTTTTTGGCCATGATGCCGACCAGCAGCACCAACCCGATTTGCGAATAGACGTTGAGCGAGCTGCCGGTGAGCAAGAGGGCGTAGACGGCGCAAGCAAGGCCGAAGGGCACGGTGACCATGATGATGGCGGCGGAGACAAAGCTTTCAAATTGCGCGGCCAGCACCAGCAAGATCACAAGGGCGGCAAAGCCGAAGGTGGTGGCAAGGCCCGAGGCGTTCTGGCCGATGGTGGCGGCCTCGGCCAGTGGCAAGATTGCGGTGCCTTGGGGCAGGAGGGGCAGCAGGCTGGCGCGGGCCGAGGCATAGGCGTCGCCGATGGCAAGGCCCGGTGTCAGGCCCGCGGTGATGGTGATGGCGCGGCGCTGCTCTTCGCGCGCAAGGCTGGGGGCGGCGGGGCTTTCGGTGATGGTGACCACCTGTGACAGCGGCACAAAGCGGCCATTGGCGGCTCGGATGAAGGTGTTCTCCAGATCGGTCGGGTCGTTGATCGGCTGATTGGTGGTTTGCAGCTTTACCGGGTAAGTCACGCCTGCGACGGTGAAATCGCCGATTGGCAAGCCGTCGAGCATGGTTTGCAAGGTGGTGCCTATGCCGGTGATGTCGATGCCCAAAGCATCGGCGCGGGCGCGATCCACCTCGACCCGGATTTGCGCCTGAGTGGTGTCATAAGAGCTGGTTACATTGCCATAGCGCGGATCGGCCGACAGCGTCGTGACCGCCGTGTCGGCGGCAGCGGCGAGGGTGGTGTAATCACTGCCGACAAGCGCAAATTGCAGCCCGTTGCCACCGCCGCGAATGCCAAGGCTGTTGGGCGAGATCGCATTGGCGCGCAGGCCAGGAACCTGGGTGATCAGCTTGTTGATATCGGCGGCGATGGCCGCCTGGCCGCGGGCGCGTTTGTCAAGGGCTGCCAGCGAGACCGAGATGAAGCCGCGGTTGGTGCTGCCGCCAAAGCCCGAGATGGAAAAGATATTGGTGATCTCGCCCTTGTCTTTCATTGGGGTGAGCAGGTTTTCGATCCGGGCCATGCGGCTGTTGGTATAATCAAGGCTGACGTTTTGCGGCGCCTGAACCATGATCATGATCTGCGCACGGTCCTCGGGCGGGGTGAGTTCCTGTTTAAGGGTGCCGAACACCAAAAACGCCGAACCGGCGAAAGCGGCGGCGATGGCGAGGATCGCCCATGGCATGTTCAGGGCGGCGGCAAGGCTGCGTGTGTAGGCGTGCTCCAGCGCTGATCCGAGCCGGGCGATGGGGCCGGGCGCACGGGTGGAGGGGGTTTGCAGCATTTTGGCGGCCATCATCGGGGTAAGCGACAGCGCTACCACCGAGGACACCAGAGCCGCGAAGGTTAGCGTATAGCCAAATTCGCGAAAGAGCGCGCCGGTTTGGCCGGGCAGAAAGGCGA
>CBDUEF010000076.1:0-9454 GCA_965366095.1 uncultured Cypionkella sp.
GCCGGTGGCAATGACGAAAAGGCTGCAACAAAATTATCCGCTTTGGACTTTTTTGCTCCAAATGCGGCTCTATTGGCCGTGTTAGAGACTGTTTTTCTAACCAGTGGCTCCGCAAATGAGCCTTTCTCAGCCAAAATCGGTAGCTTTCCGACAAAATCGACCCGCGCGCGCATCGCCGAGTTTTTGCCCGAATTAGAAAATCTGATGCAACGGGTCGAATCGGCGCGGTGGAGGCGGGTCGGGTTGCAAGCAGCGGATCGAACAATGACTCTTCACCGTTTTGCCGCTTTTTATCTGCCGATCTACTCTGCCCGCAAATCCGCACGGGGCTGGCTTGATTTCGACGACCTTATCCAGAAAACCATTTCGCTTCTAACCGATCCGCGTGTAGCAGCATGGGTCTTGTTCCGGTTGGATGGCGGGATTGATCATATCCTCGTCGATGAAGCGCAAGACACAAGCCCTGATCAATGGCGCGTTATCGAACTATTGGCTGCCGAGTTTACCGTTGGCGCAGGGGCGAGACGTAGTGGGCGCACGCTATTTGTCGTGGGCGATAAAAAGCAATCGATCTACTCTTTTCAAGGTGCAGACATCGCAGCCTTTGATGAAAAGCAATATAGTTTCAAAGCAGAATTTGAGGCCGCGGGCCAGCAAATGCAAAATCTACAGCTCGAATATTCCTTTCGTTCTTCGCCAGCGATTCTGAACCTAGTTGATCGTACCTTCTCCGATCATTTTCCCGAAGCGATGGGAGACAACATTTTCCATCTGGCCTTCAAGGGTGAAATGCCGGGGCGCGTTGATCTTTGGCCCCTGATCGAACCTGTGAAATCAATCACAAACGAGGAATGGGAAGATCCCGTTGATCTGATTTCCGAGACCCATCATTCTGCCCAGCTCGCCCTCAAGATCGCGAGCTCCATCAAAGACCTGATTGATGCTGGAACGCAGATCCCCACCGACGACGGCGACCGTGCGGTTCACGCCGGGGATTTCCTGATCCTTGTACAGCGTCGATCTGTCTTGTTTTCAGAAATAATACGGTGCTGCAAACAGCTGGGTTTGCCGATTGCAGGTGCGGACCGTTTGAAGTTGGGGGCTGAGCTGGCGGTCAGGGACCTTTCGGCTCTCTTGTCATTTCTGGCAACGCCAGAGGATAACCTGTCGCTGGCTACCTTGCTTCGCTCACCACTTTGTGGCTGGAGCGAAGCCGAACTTTTCGATTTGGCATACGGCCGGAAGGGCTTTCTTTGGGAGCAAATGCGAGCAAGAGCCGCGGACTTTCCCGAAACGATGGCCCTGCTGAACGATCTACGCGACAAGACCGATTTTCTTCGCCCCTACGATCTGATCGAACGCGTGCTTACTCGGCATGATGGACGACAGCGATTGGTGGCCCGACTTGGACTCGAAGCGGAAGACGGGATAGATGAATTTCTGACTCAGGCGTTGGCATATGAACGGCTTGATGTGCCAAGCCTTACCGGCTTTCTGATTTGGCTTGAAACCGATGAGGTTGAGGTAAAGCGCCAAATGGACAGTGAGGGCCAGCGCATTCGAGTGATGACGGTGCATGGAGCCAAGGGCCTGGAGGCCCCCATTGTGATCCTGCCCGACACTGTCGACAGGAACCCGCAAGATCGGGAAGAAATCTACCTGTCACCCCAAGGAATGCCGATCTGGAAAACCGCAAAAGATTCCAGCCCCGCCGTGGTCTCTGAAACACGTGCTGTCCGGGAAAAACGCCGGCAGGACGAAAGTTTGCGCCTTCTCTATGTTGCCCTAACCCGCGCGCGTTGTTGGTTAATCGTTGCCGGGGCGGGGGAGGCCAAACTGGAACGAGGCGGGCAAGGCAAGACCAGTCCAAAGCAACGGTCAGAATGGGCTTGGTATCGTCTGGTGGAAGTTGCAATGAAGGATCTCGGTGCGGAACCCCTTGATGAGGGCCGACTACGTTATAATTTCGGCAAGTGGCCCCTCTCGGTCGCTCAAACGGCGCCACCACAAGCTGCAACCCCTGCCTCCTTACCTGATTGGGTGCTGAACGCATCACCGCCTGCCCCCCGCGAGGTGCGGTTTCTTTCACCGTCGAATTTGGGGGGCGAGAAAGTGTTGCTTGGGGAAACCGACACCGCCCCCGAAAACGCCTTGGCACGCGGCACCGCCTTGCATCTCTTGTTGGAGCGATTGCCCGAGGCAAACGCCTCAAATTGGTCTGCGTTGTCGATAGCATTGATCCCGGATGAAAGCTTGAGAAACGATGTGTTCAACGAAGCTACGACCTTACTCGCTGCGCCGCATCTGAAAGCGATTTTCACCAAAGATGCCTTGACCGAAGTGGTCGTTACCGCCGACTTACTATTGGGCCGAATGCTGGGAAGTATTGATCGACTGATCATCGAGTCCGATCAAATCACGGCGATTGATTACAAATCGAATCGGCTTGTTCCGTCAGGACCGGATCAGGTTCCAGAGGGTTTGTTGCGGCAGATGGGGGCCTATCATGTCGCTTTGGCGCAAGTCTATCCGGGGCGAAAGATCGAGGTCGCAATTCTATGGACCAAAACCGGCCATTTGATGCCACTCGGTCTCGACATCGTGAGTGCAGCTCTGGCACGCGCCACGATGGATAGTGTTTCAGGGCCTTGACGTCCCGGGCTTCGACCCATAGCTATAATTGCCGAAACATCCTGTTAGGAGAGCCAAAATGGGCACTGCAACCGTCGCTGTGACCGACGCCACCTTTGATGCCGAGGTCCGCAAGTCAACCGTACCGGTTGTAGTGGATTTTTGGGCGGAATGGTGTGGACCCTGCCGTCAGATCGGCCCTGCATTGGAAGAACTGGCCGTGCAGTACGCAGGAAAAGTTAAAATCGTGAAGATCAATGTCGATGAAAACCCCGACAGCCCTGCCATGCTGGGTGTTCGCGGGATTCCGGCCCTGTTCCTGTTTAAGAACGGTGAAGTGGTCTCAAACAAAGTCGGTGCAGCGCCCAAGGCTGCACTTGAGACTTGGATTACTGCAGCGATCTGATTGACCTTTTGGGAAGTGAAGCACGTGCCCTTTGGGGCGCCTGTTTCACCTCCTACAACGGTGTTGCTCAAGCCGGTGGCAGTTTGCCATTATTGGTTGCGGTATCCGTGGCTAAGCCTTCCTGAAATGATAGATCTTTTCGCCCAGTCACGCCGGAAGCCTGTCTTGCCTGCATGATCCATGGCTTGCATATAGCGGCAAATAGAGGAAAGGGATGGATATGGCCGAAGACAGATTTCCCGGCTGGCATGGCACCACCATTCTGGCGGTGCGTCGTGGCGGCGAAGTGGTGGTTGCAGGAGATGGCCAGGTCAGCCTTGGCCAAACCGTAATCAAAGGCACCGCACGCAAGCTTCGGCGTTTATCGCCAGGCGGCCATGACGTGGTTGTGGGCTTTGCAGGTTCAACCGCAGACGCCTTCACCCTGTTGGAGCGGCTTGAGAAAAAGCTGGAAGCCGCTCCGGGACAGTTGGCACGTGCTTGCGTTGATTTAGCCAAAGATTGGCGGATGGACAAATACCTGCGCAATCTTGAGGCCATGCTGATAGTGACCGATGGCGAAGGTCTCTTTGTGATCACGGGCGCGGGCGATGTCCTTGAACCAGAACATGACGTTGCGGCCATCGGTTCCGGTGGCAATTTTGCCTTGGCTGCCGCGCGCGGTCTTATGTCGGGTGACTTGCCGGCGGAAGACGTCGCTCGAAAGGCGATGGCTATTGCTGCCGATATTTGCGTTTACACCAATGGCAACCTGACTGTTGAACGGATTGCAAAATGACCAGCCTGACACCGCGCGAAATCGTTTCTGAACTCGACCGCCATATTATCGGACAGAACGATGCCAAACGCGCCGTTGCCGTGGCTTTGCGCAATCGCTGGCGGCGCAAGCTGTTGTCAGAAGATTTACGTGATGAGGTTTATCCCAAGAATATCCTGATGATTGGCCCAACTGGTGTGGGAAAAACCGAGATTTCCCGCAGGCTCGCAAAACTGGCCAAAGCTCCGTTTCTAAAAGTTGAGGCCACGAAATTCACTGAGGTGGGTTATGTTGGCCGCGATGTAGACAGTATCATCCGCGATCTGGTTGATACGGCCATGATAGAGACGCGGGCGAATATGCGTGATAACGTGCAGGCCAAGGCACGGGCAGCGGCAGAAGAGCGGGTGATCGAGGCGCTGGCCGGCAAAGATGCCCGTGAGCAGACGCGAGAGATGTTTCGCGGTAAATTGCGTCGCGGCGAACTTGATCAGACGGTGATTGAGTTGGAAATCGCCGACGCCGCGCCCGTTATGCCGATGATGGGCAACGGGATGGAACAGCAGATGCAGGGGTTGCAAGATCTGTTCAAGTCTTTTGCCAACCGCAGCAGCCGCAAAAAGGTGAGCATTGCTGCCAGTTATGACCTGTTGATCGGTCAAGAAGCAGACAAACTTCTGGACGACGAGGTGGTAAGGGCAACTGCGCTTGAGGCGGTTCAAGAAAGCGGCATCGTGTTTCTGGATGAAATTGATAAGGTTTGCGCCCGCTCCGACATGCGCGGTGCCGACGTTTCGCGCGAAGGCGTTCAACGCGACCTGCTGCCCTTAATCGAGGGCACGACGGTTTCCACCAAATACGGACCGGTGAAAACTGACCATATCCTGTTCATTGCCTCCGGCGCGTTTCATATCGCCAAGCCTTCGGATTTACTACCCGAACTGCAGGGCCGCTTGCCAATTAGGGTTGAGTTGAAACCGCTGACCGAGGCTGATTTTGTGAGAATCCTGACTGAAACAGACAATGCGCTGACGCTACAATACTCTGCCCTGTTTGGTACCGAAGAGGTCAAAGTCAGCTTTACTGACGATGGTATCTGTGCGCTTGCACGGATTGCGGCCGAGGTGAATCTCAGCGTGGAGAACATCGGCGCAAGGCGACTTTATACAGTCATGGAACGGGTGTTCGAGGAGCTATCCTTTTCGGCACCAGAGCGTGGTGGCGAGTCGGTACTGGTAGATGCTGGATTTGTCGAAAAGAACCTGGGCAATCTTTCCCATGCGTCGGATCTGTCACGTTATGTCTTATAGGCCAAATCAGCGACGAGGCCTATCTTTGCGTCTGAAAGAACGACAATATATCTTTGGCAAGCGGCCTGAGAAAGCGTTGCGAGTTGGCATTTGAGCGGAGCCGAGCGATGCACCGAGTCTTTATAGTTTTCGTTCTGTCTTTTGTCATCGCCTGCGCTCCGCGCGGGCAGTTGACTCTTGATCCGCAGGCATCCTTAGTTGGTAGCATACAGCCGGTCTTTATCGGAACCACCCGCGACATAGATGAGGACGGCAGCTTTGGCACGCATCGCTCCGAAAAAACCTATTTTGGGCGCTATGACATTTCAATTCCACCCAAGCGCAAGGCTGGAGAAATAAAGTATCCGCCGCGCCGCGCTGCACCCGACCCCCAGGTTGATTTTCTAACAACCTCCGAGATTCGTTACCCGAATGATTCTACGTTCCGCCAAGATCTCCGAAAGAATCTGATCGCCAACGGGGGCGAAGCAGTGATTTTCGTTCACGGGTTCAACAATAACTTCGCCGAGGGCCTTTATCGGGTTGCGCAGTTTTCGCATGATCTAAGGCTACCTGGAACGATCATTCACTATTCTTGGCCCTCCGCTGCCAATCCTTTGGGATATGTATATGATCGGGACTCTGCTCTTTTCGCGAGAGATGGCCTTGAGAACCTTATCCAAGAGGTTTCCGATGCGGGGGCAAATCGGATTTTATTGGTAGCACATTCTATGGGCGCGGCCCTCACTATGGAAGCACTGCGGCAAACTGCGATTCGTGGCAATCGGAAAGCACTTGACCGTATAGCGGGGGTAATCTTGATCTCGCCGGACATAGATGTGGATGTATTCCGCGAGCAGGCACATGCGATTGGTAAGTTGCCGCAGCCCTTTATTATTTTTGGTTCTGATCGCGACAAAGTGCTCCGTATTTCTGCTGGCCTCACGGGGCAGTCGGCCCGGTTGGGGTCAATCAAGAACATAGACCGGTTAGCGGACCTAGATGTAACTTTCCTTGATGTCAGTAACTTTAGTGAGGGTGCAGGGCATTTTGTAATGGGAGATTCTGCGGCGCTTTTGTCGTTGATGAGCCGGATTATTGACATCGACTCGGCTTTCGAGAGAGATCGGCGGGATCGGATTGGCCTATTACCTGGGGCCATCTTGACCGTGCAAAATGCCACAGAGATTGTGTTGGCGCCCGTGGGAGATGTGGCCGCAGAATTGACCAAATAGCCTATCTGCGGCGCAAATAGACGTAATATGCACCGGCCCCCCCATGTTTCAGATGCGCCTCGGAAATCTGCATCACCACAGGCGCAAGTGGCGAGGCGCGGAGCCATTGGGGTACCTGGTGACGCAGAGCGCCCAAACGCTGAGGGATTGGACCCGTATCCTGCCCCGGTTTTCCTTTGCCTGTGATTACGAGAACCAGCCGAAGCCCTGCAGATTGGGCCATGAGGATGAATCGGCATAGTTCGGGATGCGCCTCGGACAGGGTCATGCCGTGCAGATCTATCCTTGCTTCGGGTGTAATCTTCCCACGCGTCATTTTACGATGGATTGTTGCGTCCATATGAAGGGCCGCGGAAAGTGGCTTTCGCGTCAGGGCACTATTAGACCGTGCGGCCTCTCCCAGCCGAAAGAGCGACAGACTGGGTTTTGCCTGAGCGTGCTGGGGCGCGGTGTCGATCGGAGCCGGTTTCGGGTGAACCGCCTCATGAGACGGCAAGAAGCCTTGGCCAGTGTTTCGGCGCTGATTGACAGTGCTGGCCACCCAACGCCAAATCTCTTCTTCATCAGGTCGTAGGATGCGACTGCGAGGCATGGCTTAACCGTCCGGCAGCAGCGCGTAGGCGCGATCAATCGGCAAGAGCAATATCATCCGCCCGCCATCCTTTACCGTGCCCGCGGCATTTCCAGCCGCATCACCAGAGCCGAAAAAAATATCTGCTCTTTGCGGCCCTTTGATTGCACCGCCGGTATCTTGTGCGACCATTAGGCTGCGAATAGGCGTGTTTCCATCCATTTCGATCCAAACGGGCGCGCCAAGGGGCGTATAGTCCGGGTCAATAGCAATTGATCGCATTGGAGTTATAGAGCGGCCCATCGCTCCAATTGGGCCTTGTCCGACCGGCAATTCATCAATTTTTCGAAAGAAAATATAGGACGGATTTATATTTAGGAGGGCGTTTCCAGCGCTGGGGTTACCGCGGACAAAGGTGCGTATCTCTTGAGCCGAAACTTGATCGACGGTGTGCGTGCCACGACGTATCATTTCCTTGCCAACCGAACGATATGCATGGCCATTTCTGCCCGCATAGCCCACCCGCAAAATATGGCCGTCAGGCATGCGGATACGACCAGAACCTTGAACTTGCAGAAAATACACCTCGACGGGATCTTCAAGCCAGGCCAGTTCCAATCCCCGCCCCCTCAATGCGCCGCTTTCAATGGCCGCACGATCGAGGTAGACTTGCCCGTCCCGTAATTCAGGTGGGCGTCGGTAAATCGGATAAGAAAAGCGGGGGGTGCGATCGGGAGATCCATCAAGTTCGGGCTCATAATACCCTGTGAACAGCGCGGGAGTTGCGCCGATCATCACCGGCTTGAAGAACAATTCGAAGAAGGCACGGGCGGATGAATCAGATTGATTTGAGTCCGAAGCCACGCGACATATCGGCACCCAATCAACATCCGTAAGTTTGTCACAGGTGGCCAAAAAACTTGTCAAAGCAGCACGATGGTCATCTTCAGCCCAGCCGTCAAGGGAGATGAAATCAAGCATTTGTGCCGAAGTGGCCACAGGCATCAAGCCAATGGCCAAAAGAAATGAGTACAGCAGAACACGCATATTTCTCCCGCTATTCGCCAGTTGCCACAAGCTGCCAATTCGGATCCTGAACACCCATACGTCGAGCAAAACTCCACGTATCGCGTTGACGTTTGATCTCGGTTGTCGAACCCTCAACAATCGTACCTGCTTTGTCGCGAGTTGCAGAGGTCAATTCGCCAAGGAAGCGAACTGTGATTTCGCCGGTTCGGCTGGATTGATCGAATGTTGCATCGGTCAGCGTCAATTCGCGCAACCCGATGAAAGTCGCTTCGACGGTCTTACCATCATGATCACGCGAATCAATCACTTCGGCAAAACTATGCTCAACATCCGCCGACAGAAAGGCACGAATAGACTCAAGATCACCGCGCTCAAAGGCCATCAAAATCATCTCGTAGGCACCACGCGCTCCACGCAGGAACTCACCAACGTTAAAGCTCGGTTCCGCCTGCTTCATGGCCGAAAGCGCCCGAGCTGCCGGTGACCCTTCGGGAACATATTCGGAAATGTCTCGGTCAGGCCCGCCCTCGATTACCTCGAATTCGCGCTTTGGCTTTGCCATGTCCAGTTGAGCCAACGGCTTTTCAAATCCGTCGCGAGTTCCAAGAACCGATCTTAGCTTGAGGATCAAAAACACGGCGATTCCTGCCAAAACCAGTAGCTGGATTAGAGAAGTGCTCATAATATGCCTCAAATCGGGCCCGGTGGGTTGGCGGTCCGGGCTTAGGACCCTTATGTAGGGTCTAGGTGGCAGGGAGTCTACCACTTGGGGAACAAGAGTTACGGAGACCACAATAATGTGGATATTTTGGCTATTTTTTGCGGTGCCATTGATTGAGATTGCTCTGTTTGTGACCGTTGGGGCTTGGCTAACGCTTTGGCCAACACTGGCGATTGTACTGGCGACAGGGGTATTGGGGTCGGTATTGGTACGGCATCAAGGCATAGGCGTGCTGCGTGAGTTGCAGCAGGCTGGGATACATATGACGAATCCCGTATCACCCCTTGCTCATGGTGCGCTGATTCTGATGGGTGGATTTATGCTGATACTGCCCGGCTTTTTTACCGATTTCTTAGGATTCTTATTAATGATCCCTCCGTTGAGACGGGTCTTAATTCGGGTCATTGCTGAGCGGATTTCGTTAGTTGGCTCATACGACGTTCACACTAGAGCTGGCGTCGGTGGTGAAACATCGGATGCATGGCGAGGCAGCGATGATCACTGGATTGATGCTGATTTTGAGGAAATTCCGCGTGGATCTGGTCGATAGGGAATCTCCCCCGAAAGCAGCTAAGCGGTTCACGCATTTCTGAGCCTCCATCCGTAGGCTAAGGATTTGAAGCATCGGATGCCTTGGCGGAAAGTGATCGGGCCGGGTGGTTTGGATTTTGGATAGCCATCTTATCCGCCGAGCGCGGCGGTGATCCACGCAGGCCAGTCAAGTGTTTCCAATGGATAGGGGTTCTTCTGGAGCGCGTGGAGGTGAGCTACTCCCCGATCCTTGGACAGATTTTCGGCTGATTTAAGCTACTGCC
>CBDUEF010000077.1:0-9395 GCA_965366095.1 uncultured Cypionkella sp.
AAGTACATGAGTATCGCCCATCTTGATCAAGCAAGAACCCTCGGCATGTTTCATGGTGCCAATTTCAATCGACAACGACCTCATTTCATCAAGTTTCCGGCCAGATGGACGCATCATTCTTATCCTTTTGTGCTTTGGTTCAAATAGGCAGTCCAGCCTGCAGGATGCAACCCCGATTGACGTTTTGATCAGCTCGTCCCTAATGGGCAGAATCTTATGGGCAGAACAATGACCGGCGAAAACCGCATATTCTCGGAAATGAATGATCGCGCTCGCGAAGTCTTCAGGCGCGTTGTCGAAAGCTACCTGTCATCGGGCGATCCCGTAGGAAGCAGAACTCTGGCTCGCAGCATGACCGAGCCGCTTTCAGCGGCTACGATCAGAAATGTCATGCAAGATTTGGAAATTCTTGGCCTCTTGGACAGTCCGCATATTTCTGCCGGACGCATCCCGACGCAGTTGGGTTTGCGCATGTTTGTGGACGGCTTGCTTGAGGTGGGGGTCGTCGCAGAAGATGATCGTCAGCGCATAGACGCCAGCCTTGGCTCAAATGATCAGGATGTGACGTCCCTTTTGGATCAGATCGGCGCCACATTGTCTGGAATTACACGCGGAGCCTCGGTTGTCTTTGCACCAAAACAGGAAGCACCGATCAGGCATATTGAGTTTGTCAGCCTTGCACCTGATCGGGCACTGGTGGTTCTGGTATTTGCAAATGGGCAGGTGGAAAACCGTGTATTCGTTCCGCCACCCGGCCAAACGCCGTCTTCGATGCGTGAAGCAGCAAATTTCCTGAACGCGTTGGCCGAAGGAAAAACCCTATCTGACCTGCGTCGGTCCGTGGGGTCGGAAATCCAGCGACGTCGACAGGAAATCAATTCGTTGGCGCAGGCACTGGTTGAAAGCGGCCTAGCGCTCTGGGAAGATGGCGGTGAGCGCAGTGAGCGCTTATTGGTTCGCGGGCGGGCCAATCTGATTGACCAAAGTCAAGAAGCCCAGGATATCGAACGCATCAGAATCTTGTTTGATGATCTGGAGCGCAAACGCGATATCGCGGAATTTCTGGAATTAACCGAAATGGGTGAGGGAGTGCGTATCTTTATTGGCTCTGAGAACAAACTTTTCTCACTTTCGGGTTCCTCTCTGGTTGTCTCTCCCTATATGAACTCTGATCGAAAGATTATTGGTGCCGTCGGGGTTATCGGACCGACGCGGCTTAATTACGGTCGGGTGGTGCCAATCGTCGATTACACAGCGCAACTTGTCGGGCGGATTGTTTCCGAGCGCGGCAAAGTATGAACGAAGACAGGACTAGGACGGCAGAATATGACGCAGCAAGACACAAACCCTGACACAAATGAGCTTCCGGAATTCGAAGAGGATTTCATGCTCGATGATGAGTTAGAAGCATTACGCGTCGAAAGGGACGAATTCAAAGACCGCTTTATGCGGGCCTTGGCGGATGCAGAAAACAGCCGCAAACGGTCAGAACGGGATCGGCGGGAAGCAGAGCAATATGGCGGATCGAAACTCGCCCGCGATTTGCTCCCGGTCTATGATAACCTTAAACGGGCCGTTGACTCGGTAAGTGACGACTCGCGCAGTGGTGCTGCCGCCCTGATCGAGGGAGTTGAACTGACGTTACGCGAATTGTCCAATGTGATGGCCAAGCATGGCGTAAAACCAATCTCCCCCAACGTCGGCGATGTTTTTGATCCTCAACTGCATCAGGCTATGTTTGAAGCAGCGCTGCCGGGGACCAAGTCTGGCCAGATTATCCAAGTTTTGGTGGAGGGTTTTATCCTCCATGATCGGCTGTTGCGCCCGGCACAAGTGGGCGTGTCCTCTAACACTGCGGGCTGAGTTCACTAAAAACTTGTTGTCTAATCAGGCAGCAGGTTTCGCAACTCATAGATAAGACTTAGCGCCTGAATCGGAGTAAGCTCGTCTGGAAGGATTGCTTTCAGGCGAGCCTCAACCGAAGACGCCCTTGCCTCTGGCTTGGCAGTGATCTGCGGGGAGATCCTGAACAACGGAAGATCATCAATCAATGCCTTTTGGCGCGCGCTGCCCTCTCTCTCGCCGGATTCCAATGCCTCCAATACGACTTTCGCACGATCAATCACGGATTTTGGTAACCCCGCCAGCCGGGCAACCTGCACACCATAGCTGCGATCAGCGGCCCCTTTGCGAACCTCGTGCAGGAAAACAACCTCACCGTCCCATTCTTTGACACTTACAGTTGCATTCTCTACGCCTGCCAATTTCTCGGCCAATGCGGTCATTTCATGATAATGTGTGGCAAACAAAGCCCGACACCGATTGACCCCATGCAAATGTTCCAAGGTGGCCCAGGCGATGGACAGACCGTCATAAGTTGCTGTTCCGCGCCCAATTTCATCCAAGATTACCAGCGCCCGATCATCTGCCTGATTCAGGATTGCAGCGGTTTCCACCATCTCCACCATAAAGGTCGACCGACCGCGCGCCAAATCATCCGAGGCCCCGACCCGGCTGAACAACTGACTTACAAGCCCTATATGGGCCGATACTGCTGGCACAAAACTGCCGGCCTGCGCCAGAAGTGCGATCAGTGCGTTTTGCCGAAGGAACGTAGACTTTCCCGCCATGTTCGGCCCGGTCAGTAGCCATATCGCCGGTGCATCGGCCTGTGTCAAAAGGCAATCGTTAGCAATGAACGCTACGCCTCCAATATGACGCAAAGCCCTTTCAACCACTGGATGCCGACCGCCAATGATCTGAAACGCTCGGCTGTCGTCAACACGGGGTTCTGACCAGCCTTCATCAGCCGCAAGCTCGGCAAACCCACAGGCAAGGTCGATCTCTGCCAGAGCACGCGCGGTGGCCCCAATGGGGCCTGACCTTGCAAGTATGGCTTGTCGAAGCGCCTCGAAATGCAGCTTTTCGAGTTCTAACGCGTGATTTCTGGCATTTAGAATCCTGATTTCAATTTCCGAAAGCGCCACCGTTGTAAAGCGAACCTGATTGGCCGTCGTTTGGCGGTGAATGAACGTTTCAGACAAAGGGGGTGCAAGCATCCGGTCGCCTTGGATGGCTGTCGTTTCGATAAAATAGCCCAAGACATTATTGTGCTTGATCTTGAGACTCTGAACTCCGGTTTGCAGGATATAGTCAGCCTGCATCGACGCCACCACATTTCGCCCCGCATCGCGCAATTCGCGGGTCTCATCGAGCGCCTCATCAAAGCCGGCCGCGATAAACCCCCCGTCGCGCGTGAAAAGCGGCGCTTCGGGAACAATGGCGCGACGTAGCAAATCAATCAAAGCGTCGTGCCCAAGCAATGCGGATTTTGAGGCGCCCAGAATCTTTGGCGCTGTGAGAATCCGATCCGAAATCTCTTTGGCTTGGCTCAACCCCGCCCGTATTGCCGCTAAATCCCGAGGGCCACCGCGGTCAAGTGCCAGACGCGATAGGGCCCGGTCTATGTCCGGTACATTTGTTAATTCGTTGCGTAACAGGCTACGCAATTGGCCGAATTCCGCAAGAAACCGGACTGACTCCAGCCTCTCATGGATGGTAGGCAGGTCGCGGGACGGTGCTGAAATCCGACGCTCCAAAAGCCGGGCACCAGCGGCGGTTGTGGTGCGGTCAATTGTTGCTAGTAAAGAGCCCTCTCGGCCACCCGAGAGTGCTTGGGTCAACTCGAGACTGCGCCGGGTTGCCGCATCAATCTGCATCGCGCCCAAAAGCGATTCTTGTTGCGGCGAACGCAAAAGGGGCAGTTTTCCACGCTGTGTGATTTCAAGGTATTCCACAAGCGCACCCATGGCGGCCACTTCGACCCGCGCAAAGGTGCCAAAAGCATCCAGCGACTGCACAGACCAAAGATCACAAAGACGCCGATCTGCCCCAGCAGAATCAAAGCCGCTTCGCGCGATTGATGTTACTGCGATTCCAGGCACTTGCTCCAACACCGAGACCTCAAGTGCTTTAGCCTCGGAAATCAATAACTCGCGAGGCGAAAGGCGGGCCAATTCGGGGCCAAGTCGTACGAGTGGACAGGACATCACCCTAAATTCGCCTGTCGAAATATCGACCCAAGCCAGAGCCGATTCCCCCCTGATTTCAGCAAAAGCAGCAAGATAATTGTGTCTGCGGGCTTCAAGCAACGAATCTTCGGTAAGGGTGCCAGGCGTGACCAGGCGCACGACATCGCGGCGCACCACAGATTTTGCCCCGCGTTTCTTGGCCTCAGAGGGATCCTCCATCTGTTCGGCAATAGCGACTCGAAAACCTTTGCGGATCAGCGTAAGCAGATACCCTTCAGCGGCATGATACGGCACGCCGCACATGGGGATCGGCTCGCCTTGGTGTTGGCCCCGCTTTGTCAAGGCTATATCAAGGGCCTCGGATGCAGCGACCGCATCGTCGAAAAACATCTCATAAAAATCGCCCATTCGATAAAACAGCACCGCTCCGGGATTGCGGGCTTTTATCTCCAGATACTGTGCCATCATGGGCGTAATCGTGTCTTCTGATGCCACCTGCAGGCTCCTTTTCTGTCTGAAGACCCTACAAAAGTGCCACGGAACCGGAAAGGGAATTGTGTTGAAGCGCTGCTTCTGCTGGAAACAATCCACGATCATGATACAAGATCATTGAAAGTTCCCGCCACGATCAAGAGGTGAGAAGGTCTTTGCGAAATCTTATTGACCTAAAGCGCCCGCCAAAGGAGGCGTTCCTTCATCTGACACAAGATCAAGGAGTGCAGTTTCTAAAGCAGCCTGACTATCTATGGCGCCCGATGAAGGCGGCAGAAATTCACGGGTTTGCGGCGAGCGAACATCCCGAAATCAACGAGCGTATCCAGGGCTTTCTGGCTTTCAATGCGCGCTTTCGCCGGTTTGGGCAGGCAATGGAGGTCAACAGCGTTCCTGTTTTGGTTAATGATGCAGAGTTTCGCAAATCTTATGTCACTGTCGGCGAAAAATGCGTGCTTAGCGGGGCATCAGGGGTCCGCTTGCTGAATAGATATTGTTGGGAAAATGAAGGAACCGACCAAAACCCGGAGAATGCGCTGATTGAGTATTTCAATCAGCGTCAGGCCGAAAGTGTCTCCAATTTTGCCATTCTGGACACAAAGCCAGCGCCGGAAACGCCCTTTGCGATCGAATGCCGCAATACATTCAACTATTATCATTTCGTAACAGAATCGCTTTGTCAGCTTTGCGATGTCGCCATGACTGAAACCACCGGGCCAATTTACCTGCATTTTCCGAACCAAGAGGACAAAACCCGCGAGTTCACGCGTAGCTTTGTTGCGGCATTGTTTCCCGAACTTGTTGCGCGCGTTCGCTTTCAGCGTTCGCCGTATAGGCATGCGAGTGCCCTCACGTCCTACAACTTTCTCTTGGATTGTTTTGGCTTACCCGCTTCTCAGTTCGGCTCCATGCACGAGATTGCCCCCGACAATCCGCATTGGAAGGCGGGGCAGGCTTCCTTAAATGGGTTGGCGATTCTTCAAATGAATTCGGTCGACAGCAATCTGTTGCGGCTTCGCGAACGAGGATTACGTGCCATCGAGGGCAAAGATTTCAGCCACCTTCCACGCAGGTTTTGGGTTGGTCGAAGATCTGGTCAAAGTCGAGCGAGGCCCCTGGCAGGCGAAAGCGATTTGCTTGAAATGTTGCAGCCATTTGGCTTTGAGTCAGTGGTGTTCGAAGACCTTAGCCCGCTAGAACAAATCGCCATTATGGCAAATGCAGAGATGATGGTTTCCCATCATGGCGCCGGGTTCACGAATATGCTGTTCGCCAACCCGCAAGCAACGGTAATCGAGTTGGGCACGCTACAAACCGCCCGCTATCGCTGGGGCGATTTTCACGCTGTAGCGAATGCGTCCGGCTGCCGCTACGTGTCCTTCTTTGCCGATTATAACACCGATACCCCACTGATTGATCCTGTGTTTTCGATGGACGGGATCGTTCCTGTATACTTGTCGCGCGAAGGCCTTGCGCAAGTCGTTTGTTTTATTGTCAGCAGTTTGGGGAAAATTCCGAAATTGTCACGCGCCGAGGATGTTGAGCGACTGACGTTTCAGTTGCTCAACTCAGGCGATGCGCAGCACGCCAAAGAGGTGGTCGATCTGCATCTTGGGATGGAGGAGGGTCATGTTGGCCTTAGTTTGGTGATGGCCGAGGTCTATGAGGCTCTGAACGAGCACGCAGATCAGCTCGCGGCCCTCTATACTGCCTATCGCGCTGATCCGACGCAGTATGTCACTTTGATCAAAGTGATCTGGTGTGCTCGAAAGCTGAACGATCTGGATACCTTACGTGCAGCGTTGAATCTTCTGCGCGATCTTTTCCCAGCGCGTTTTCAGGCGTTCATCAAGGATCGCCCCTGGTTCCAAAGGCAAATCCAGGCCGCTTAGAAGCTCCGCCAGATGTGATTGTTTGAATCCTCGGCAAGGTTTAAGAGAAGCCAAGCCTAGGGAGCAAATCAGATGTCGAGCAAGAATCGTGTAACGCCGGAAGAGGCCTTGGCCTATCATCTTGAGCCGCGCCCCGGGAAATATGATATTGTTCCGTCAACCCCTATGGCGACCCAGCGCGATTTGTCTTTGGCCTATTCGCCCGGAGTTGCTGTTCCAGTGCTTGCCATCGCGGAGCGGCCAGAAACTGCCTATGACTATACCGTTAAGGGCAACATGGTGGCGGTGATTTCAAACGGCACAGCCATTCTGGGTCTGGGCAATCTGGGCGCACTTGCGTCAAAACCCGTGATGGAAGGCAAAGCCGTGCTTTTCAAGCGCTTTGCCGATGTAAACGCAATTGATATCGAGCTTGACACCGAAGATGCGGATGAAATCATCAAGGCCGTAAGCCTGATGGGCCCAACTTTTGGCGGCATCAATCTTGAGGATATCAAGGCGCCAGAGTGTTTCATCATCGAGCAGCGGCTCAAGGAAATCATGGACATCCCGGTGTTTCATGATGACCAGCATGGCACAGCGGTGATCTGCGCTGCGGGTTTGATCAATGCTTTGGAGCTCAGCGGGAAAAAGATCGCTGATGTAAAGATCGTACTGAACGGGGCCGGTGCCGCAGGCATTGCATGCCTCGAGTTGTTGAAATCCATGGGCGCGCGACATGACAATTGCATCATGTGCGATACCAAAGGTGTGATCTGGCAGGGCCGGACCGAAGGCATGAACCAATGGAAATCGGCGCATGCCGCGAATACGTCGCATCGGAGCCTCGCAGAGGCGATGGTGGGGGCAGACGTATTTTTGGGCGTGTCTGCTAAGGGCGCTGTAACGCCCGCGATGGTGGAATCTATGGCGGAAAACCCAGTGATCTTCGCCATGGCCAATCCAGACCCGGAAATCACCCCGGAAGAGGCCCACGCGGTTCGCGCTGATGCCATTGTCGCCACTGGGCGGTCAGATTACCCCAATCAGGTAAATAATGTTTTGGGGTTCCCCTATCTCTTTCGTGGCGCGCTGGATATTCATGCCCGCGCCATCAATGATGAAATGAAAATTGCCTGCGCCAAGGCACTGGCAGCGCTCGCACGTGAAGATGTGCCGGATGAAGTGGCAATGGCTTACGGCCGAAAATTGTCTTTTGGCCGCGATTACATCATCCCGACGCCGTTTGACCCCCGCCTGATCTATGTGATCCCGCCGGCTGTGGCCAAGGCGGGAATGGATACCGGAGTTGCACGGCGTCCAATCATAGACATAAAGGGCTATACCCAAAGCCTCAAGGCTCGGATGGATCCGACCGCCAGCATTCTTCAGGGTATCCATGCGCGGGCGAAACAGGCGCAAGCGCAGATGATTTTTGCCGAGGGCGACGACCCTCGGGTTTTGCGCGCGGCTGTGGCCTATCAACGGTCGGGCTTGGGCAAAGCCTTGGTTGTCGGGCGTGATGCGGATGTAAAAGAAAAGCTCGAGTCGGTGGGGCTAGGCGATGCCATGCGTGAACTGGAAATTGTTAATGCCGCCAATACACGCCATTTGGAGACGTATAAGGACTTTCTTTATAAGCGCCTGCAACGCGAAGGCTTTGATCGCCATGACGTTCATCGGCTTGCCACACGCGACAGGCACGTCTTTTCGGCACTTATGCTACACCATGGTCATGGGGATGGGTTGATCACTGGGGTAACCCGAAAATCTGCCCATGTTCTGTCCCTGATCAACCACGTCTTCGACGCAAAGGCATCAGACGGGGCCGTTGGCGTTACGGCTCTCTTTCACAAAGGCCGTATCGTTCTGATCGCCGATACCTTGGTGCATGAATGGCCGGATGAGACCGACCTTGCAAATATAGCGATCAAGGCAGCCGGTGTTGCGCGTGATTTGGGCCTTGAGCCACGCGTCGCTTTCGTGTCCTTCTCGACTTTCGGCTATCCGGTGTCTGAGCGCGCAACCAAGATGCACATGGCACCCAAGGTGCTGGACGGGATGAAGGTTGATTTCGAATATGAGGGCGAAATGACTGTGGATGTGGCGCTAAATCCAGAGGTGATGGCGCAATATCCGTTTTCGCGTCTGACAGGGCCTGCAAATATCTTGGTGGTTCCGGCACGCCATTCTGCGTCAATCTCGGTGAAGCTGATGCAAGAAATGGCAGGGGCCACCGTGGTCGGGCCGATTCTAACGGGTGTGCGTAAGCCAATTCAAATTTGTTCGACGAATGCGACTGTAAACGACATTCTGAACATGGCCGTGATGGCAGCATGCAAGGCAGTGTAAAGGACAGCCATCCCTTACTCCGTTTGGACCTGTCCTCGATAGAGAGGTGGTTCCGAAAATGTCCATCGTCGGATGATTTAGACCATCCGAGGTGATTTTGGAGCAGAGCTCGTTGGCTCATCTGGTTCCCGTTACGCTGCTTGACGCTGATGGTTCGCGCGGCGGTTTTGGCTGGTTTTGGGTTTGATGCGTCGCCTTTCGGTCAGGATGGTTTCGCCGCGCCCAAACTGACTTCGGCTGGGGTCAGGTTACCGATGCTCTGGTGGTCGCGGCGCTTGTTGTAGTCGTCGATGAAGACGGCGAGGGCGGCCTGAAGTTCGCCTTCGAAGACGTCGGTTTCGAGTAAAATACGGGGTTTCAGTCTTAGGCCACCTCTCGATCTTACCTTCGGTCTGGACCCTCTCATGGTTTGCTTGCAAACTATGAGAGGGTAACAGATGCATCGTAAGAATGCGCCAACCGCGTGGTTTCGGCTTGATGTGAGTTCGGGCATGCCGTCCTGCAATTGCGTTTGCGGGTGGTATGGGGTGGAGCACCAAAACGAGCACCGGATGGAGGTGCGCGGGTCTGCGATGTTGCGGCAAAGTATGGGTTGATTGCCCGGCACCTTTCGGAATGGCGCGGTCAGGCGCGCAAGGGGGAGCTGGTG
>CBDUEF010000078.1:0-9391 GCA_965366095.1 uncultured Cypionkella sp.
CAGGCCCTCAAAATGCTGGCGCGCAAGAATTTCGGTCGGTGCCATCAGCACACCTTGCCCACCCGACTCAACCGCCGTCAAAAGCGCCATGAAGGCGACCAGCGTTTTACCCGATCCGACATCGCCTTGCAGCAAGCGGTTCATCCGCAAAGGTTGCTCCATATCCAACGCAATCTCGGCAATCGCGCGGGTTTGTGCGACCGTCGGGCGATAGGGCAAAGAGCCCAAAACCTGCGCCTGCAAAGCGCTATTTCCCTTGCTGATCAAGCCCTTGCCACGCCGCAGCGTTTGCCTTGCCAAGGCGAGCGTCAGTTGATGGGCGAACAATTCATCATAGGCAAGCCGCTGGCGGGCGGGATCGGTCGGCGCAATATCGCCGTTGCTTTGCGGCGCATGTGCCGTTTCGATGGCGACTTGCCAATGCGGCCACCCTTCGCGGGCCAAAAGCGGGCCGTCGATCCATTCGGGCAAAGCTGGCATCCGCGCCAAGGCGGCGCGCGTGGCCTTGAAGATCAGCTTTTGCGTCAGGCCCGCAACCAGCGGATAAACCGGCTCGAATTTCGGCAGCTCGCCCGCCTCTTCCGGGCGCAAGACGTGATCGGGATGCACCATCTGCGCGATGCCGTCAAAAAGCTCGACCTTGCCGGAAATCAACCGCCGCTGGCCGGTTGGCAGCAACTTTTGCAAGAAATCACCCCGGGCATGAAAGAACACCAGCTGAAACTCCAGCGCCGCATCCCGCACCATCACGCGGTAAGGCCGACCCTTGATCGTGGGCGCAAAATGGCCGCCAACCTCAACCTCAACCGTGACCACGCAAGGCGGCACCGCCTCACGGACCGAGGCCACGCGCGCGCGGTCAACCCCCGAATGCGGCAGTAAAAACAGCAAATCCTTTGGGCGGGCAATGCCCAACCCGGCAAAGGCCTTGGCGGTTTTCGGGCCAACGCCTTCGATGGTTTCAAGGTCGGCAAACAGGGGGAACAGAATTTCCGGCCGGCTCATTCATGGCCTGCAAGTGCGATCCATTCATCCTCGTCGATAATCTTGATCCCCAAAGCCTGCGCCGCCTTGGCCTTGGAGCCCGCCCCCGGACCGGCGATCACCAAGTCGGTTTTCGCACTGACCGACCCGGAAACCTTGGCCCCCATGGCCTGCGCCCGTGCCTTGGCCTCATCACGGGTCATTTTCTCCAAACTTCCAGTGAATACAAGCGTTTGGCCAGCAATAGGGCTGTCAATTGCGCCAAGGGCAAGCTGCGGTTGCACCTGCAATTGCAAGATCAACGCATCAATCGCCTCACGTTCCGACGGATTGCGGAAAGTGGCAACCAGACTTCCGGCAACGGCCGTGCCAATGCCATCGATCGCCGTCAGATCCAGCCATTCCGGCGTGCCGGGTTCCGCCGTGGTGATCGCCGCCTCAAACGCGGGCCAAGTGCCGTAATGTTGGGCAAGCAGGCCTGAGGCGGCCTCACCGACATGACGAATGCCCAGCGAAAAGATCAAGCGATCCAGCGAAATCTGGCGCTTGGCGTCAATCGCTGCGAACAGGTTCTGGGTAGAGCGCTCGCCGAATCCATCGCGATTTTTCAGCCGCTTCAGCCCATTGTCGGCATCCCGTTTCTCAAGGGTAAAGATTTCTGCGGGGGTTTTAATCGGCAGATCGGCGTCGTTGAAAAACATCTCGATCTGTTTTGCGCCCAGGCCCTCGATGTCAAAAGCCCCGCGTGAGACGAAATGCTTTAACCTCTCGATTGCTTGCGCCGGACAAATCAGACCCCCTGAACATCGGCGCACCGAATCGCCCTGCTCGCGCGTGGCCTCAGAGCCGCATTCGGGGCACAGATGCGGAAAGTTGAAGGGCTGCGCACCTGCCGGGCGCTGGCTTAAATCGACATCGGCGATTTTGGGGATCACATCGCCCGCACGATACACCTGCACCCAATCGCCAACGCGAATATCGCGACCTTCGCGGATCGGCTGGCCTTTGGAATCGCGGCCCGCGATATAATCTTCGTTGTGCAGCGTGGCGTTTGAGACCACCACCCCGCCCACCGTCACCGGTTTCAAGCGCGCCACCGGCGACAGCGCCCCGGTGCGGCCAACCTGAATGTCGATGGCTTCCAGCCGGGTCCAGGCCAGTTCGGCCGGGAATTTATGCGCAATCGCCCAGCGGGGTGTGGTCGAGCGAAAGCCAAGCCGGGCTTGCAAGGCCAGATCGTTCACCTTGTAAACCACGCCGTCAATATCATAGCCCAAGGTGGCGCGTTGGGCCTCGATGCTGCGATAGATTTCCAGCATCGCATTGGGGCCATCGCAAAGCGCCGTCAGGGTATTCACCTTGAAACCAAGGGCTTGCAGGCGGTCTATAGCGTCAAACTGTGTTCGTGCGAGCGGTTCTGACAGCTTGCCCCAGCTATAGGCGAAAAAGCGCAGCGGCCGGGCGGCGGTAATTTCGGCGTCCAACTGGCGCAGCGATCCGGCGGCGGCATTGCGTGGGTTGGCAAAGGGCTTTTCGCCCTTTTCGGCCTGCTTCAGGTTCAAAGCCGCAAAATCGGCATGGCTCATATAGACCTCGCCACGCACCTCCAAAAGGGCGGGTGCCCCTTTCAACCGCTGCGGAATGTCAGAAATCGTGTTCGCGTTCGCCGTAACGTTTTCGCCAACCGCACCATCTCCACGCGTGGCCGCCTGCGTCAGCTTGCCATCCACATAGCGCAAGGACAGAGACAATCCGTCAATCTTGGGCTCGGCCGTATAGAAAAGCCCTGCGGTATGATTGAGGTATTTGCGAACCCGATCATCAAAATCGGCGACATCCGCATCCTCGAACGCATTTTCCAGGCTCAGCATCGCAATGTCGTGGCGGATTTTGCCAAAGCCTTCGGCCGCCGCGGCACCGATCTTTTCACTAGGGCTGTCGTCCGCTTTCAAGGCGGGAAAAAGTGATTCGATTTCGGCATTGCGGCGCTTCAACTTATCATACTCGGCATCCGAAATTTCCGGTGCGTCGTTTTGATGATAGGCAAGATTGGCTGCGGCCAAAACTTGGGCCAAGGCGGCAAGCTCGGCTTTCGCCTCACTCTCTGTCAGCTCCGCGACAGGTTTTTCTTCCAGCATGACACCCTCTTTCCTTGCGGGCCGAAGGTAGGGCGTTGGGCGGGCGACGTAAAGCCGCCGCGCCAAAAATCAGGCGCTGGCGGCAAGGCGTGTCTGCCCGGCGACGGCAGCCGGCTCACGCAGCACATAGCCCCTGCCCCAGACCGTCTCGATATAATTCGCCCCTGATGTCGCCTCGGCCAGTTTCTTACGCAGCTTGCAGATGAACACGTCGATGATTTTCAACTCGGGCTCGTCCATGCCGCCATACAAATGATTAAGGAACATTTCCTTGGTCAGGGTGGTGCCCTTGCGCAGGGACAGCAGCTCTAGCATCTGATATTCCTTGCCCGTCAGATGCACGGTTTTGCCTTCGACATCGACCGTCTTGGCATCAAGGTTCACATTGACCTGCCCGGTGCGAATCACTGATTGGCTATGCCCCTTGGAGCGCCGGATAATCGCGTGAATGCGGGCAACCAGTTCTTCACGATGGAAAGGCTTGGTCAGGTAATCATCCGCACCAAAGCCGAAGCCCTTGATTTTATTCTCGGTATCGTCAGATCCCGACAGAATCAAAATCGGCGTTTCCACCCGCGCAAGGCGAAGCTGCCGCAGCACTTCATGTCCGCTCATATCCGGCAGGTTCAGGTCCAGCAAGATCAGATCGTAATCATATAACTTGGCCAAATCGATGCCGTCTTCACCAAGATCGGTGCAATAGACGTTCAGGTTGGCATGGGTCAGCATCAATTCGATACTGCGCGAGGTGTTGGGGTCGTCCTCAACCAATAGGATTCGCATCTTTCAATTCTCCGTCTGCGGCCCTTGTTCGTTAACAACCTAAGCGGTCAATGGTTAACTGAGGGTTACTCTCGCAGAGGATGACTAAAAAACAATCTAAAGTTGTCTATACTTTTGAATTGCCGTCACGCGAAGGGCTTTTTCGCCATGGGAAACCACGGCTTCGCGCCACAGCGCGAACTCTTCTTCCGATAGCGCATAGCGTTCCAGCGCCTCAGATTGCGTGATCAGCCCGTAAATCACCGCCTTGACCACCACCGCCTTGCGGCTGGCCACCCAGCGCAGCGTATCGGCGGCAGGTAAATCCGCCCGCGACAAAATACTGCCATCGGGCAAAGTCACCTGTCGCGGCCCATCAACTTTCTTGAGATACATCACCGTTCCCTCGTTCTTTGCGATAACCATCGGGCACTGTCCTTAAGCATCGGTGAAGCTGGGGGGTTGAGAGTAGATAGCATTTTCATATATTGCAGCACAAAACACCCCAGACAAAGTGAAGTTTCATGCCGCTCGATCATCCGATCAATTCCCTTGGCTTTGCCAAGCCCCCCTCGCAGACGCGGGTTGTGGTGGCGATGTCGGGCGGTGTTGACAGCTCGGTTGTGGCCGCACAGCTGGCCGAAGAGGGCTATGATGTCGTGGGCGTCACGCTGCAACTTTATGATCACGGCGCGGCGCTGGCCAAAAAGGGCGCTTGTTGCGCCGGGCGCGATATCCATGATGCGGCGCGCGTCGCCGAGACCATGGGCTTTCCGCATTATGTGCTCGATTACGAAAACGCCTTCCGCGAGGCGGTGATCGAGGAATTCGCCGATGCCTATCTGGCGGGTGCGACGCCAGTGCCCTGTATTCGCTGCAATGAGCGGGTGAAGTTCAAGGATCTTCTGGCCACCGCCAAAGACTTGGGCGCCGATTGCATGGCCACGGGGCATTATATTCAGCGCAAACTTGGGGCTGGCCCCGAGCTTCACATGGCAACCGATGCCAACCGCGACCAAAGCTATTTCCTGTTTTCGACCACGCCCGAGCAATTGGACTATCTGCGCTTTCCCTTGGGCCATCTGGCCAGCAAGGCCGAAACCCGCGCCTTGGCGGTGCGCTATGGCCTGCCAGTGGCTGATAAGCCCGACAGTCAGGACATCTGCTTTGTGCCGAATGGTGACTACGCGTCGGTGATCAAAAAACTGCGCCCGAATGCGGCTGATCCCGGCGATATTGTCGATCTGCAAGGCCATGTTCTGGGCCGGCACAATGGCGTCATTCATTACACCATCGGCCAACGCAAGGGCCTTGGCATCGGCGGGTTGGAAGACCCGCTTTATGTGGTCCGGCTGGACCCCGAAGCGCGGCAAGTGATCGTTGGCCCGAAAGCGGCGCTGTCAACGCGGGTGATCCCGGTGCGCGAGATCAACTGGCTGGGGGATGAGGCCTTTGACAGCCGCGCCGAGTGGCATCTGATGGTCAAGGTGCGTTCAACCCGCCCACCGCGCGCCGCCGTGGTCCGGCCGATTTCGGCGACCGAGGCCGAAGTGGAATTGCTCGACCCGGAAGATGGCATCTCGGCCGGGCAGGCTTGCGTGTTCTACGCGCCCGAGGGCAGCCGGGTGTTCGGCGGCGGCTGGATCTGGCGCGGCAAGTAACGGATCAAACCGACAGCACCGATTTGGCCGCGCGCAGGCCGGGTGGCTCACCGCCCTGCCCCAAACGCTGCATCGTCAGGCGCATCGCGGCATCCTGGCTGTGCGGGTTGTCCAGCAGCCCCAGCAACGCCGGCGCAATCAGATCGGCACGGCAGTTTGCGCCGATAAACTCGGGCACAACGCGGGTTTCGGAGACCAGATTAACCAGCGTCACCGTATCAATCAGCGCCGCGCGCCGCATCAGCCACAGCGTCAGCGGGTGCATGTCATAGGCGATCACCATCGGGCAATTGTTCGCGGCCAGCTCAAGGCTGACCGTGCCCGAGGCCGCCAGCGCCACATCGGCAGCGGCAAAGGCCGCGCGTTTCTGGGCGGCATCGGTGATGATATCGGGGGGGATGGGCCAAGTTGCGCTCAATTCCTGCACCAAAGGCTCAATGCTGTGCAGGGTGGGCAGGGCCACCCGCGCCTGTGGATGAACGGCCTTTATCCGGGCTAAAACCTCGGAAATCACCGGCGCAAGGCGGCGCACCTCGCCTTTGCGGCTGCCGGGCAGCGCCAGAATCAACGGGCCCTCGCCGGTTTTCACCGCCTTTGCCACGGGTTCCGACACCACAGGATGCCCAACGAAATCACAACTCATCCCAGCGGCCTGCATGAGCGGCGGCTCAAACGGCAACAACGCCAGCACGTGATCAATCACTTGCGCCATCTTTGCCGCCCGCTTGGGCCGCCATGCCCAGACCGAGGGCGCAACATAATGGATGGTGCGCAGATCGGGCCGCGCGGCTTTGACAATCGCCGCCACCCGCAGGCAAAAATCCGGGCTGTCGATGGTGATCAGCGCGGCAGGATTGCAGAACAGCGCCGCCGCGGCCGCTTCACGAATGCGGCGTTTCAAGTGACGATATTTCGGCAGGACTTCGGCGATGCCCATGATCGACAGCTCATCCATCGCAAACAGGCTGACCAAACCTTCGGCCTGCATCAAGGGGCCGCCGATGCCGGAAAATTCCACTTCGGGGCGCAAGGCGCGCAGGCCTTGCATCAGGGCCGCGCCCAAACGATCACCCGAAGGCTCACCGGCGATCAGGAAATACCTTAGCGCGCCCACAGGAACAGGCCCTTGGCCGCAGCGATTTCGATCATTTGCGGCAAATCAAGGCAGATCACCCCGCCCGCCTGAAAAGCGATGCCGCCAAGCCCGGCCTTGGCGGCAAGCTCTACCGTCATCGGCCCAAGCGTTGGGAGATCAATGCGTAAATCCTGCCCCGGTTTGGCGGCCTTGTAAAACACCCCACCATTGCGGCGCAAAGATATGGCAAGCCCCGCCACCCCACGCAACATCGCATCGGTGCCGGGCAAAGCCTCAACTGCAAGGCAAAGACCATTCGCCACCACCGCGCCTTGCCCCACATCAACCGCGCCCAAGGCGGTGACAATCACCTCGGCCCGCGCGCAATCGGCGATATCCTGCGCCGATGGTTCCCCCACCAAGTGCCCCGCGCTTGGCACCAGACCCGGCGCAATCGCCTGCACCGGCACAATTTCAAACTCGGCCTCTTCGAAAATCGCCAGCACTTCGCGCAGGGTCGCATCATCGCCTTGCGCCATCGCAGCCAAAAGACGCGGCACCATCTGGGCGGTTTGCGGATCAAACAGCGCCGGATCAAGCTTGGGCCGCTCGACTGCCCCCGCAAAACACACGCGCGTTACGCCCTCATCCTGCAACAGCCGCAAAAACAGCGCCAGCCGTTCCACCCGAAAGGTCTGATCTACGGCCAGCCGCTCAGGCAAAAAACCCGCCAAAGCGCAAACCAAAGGCCGCTCTGGCAGGGCCGCCGACAAAATCGCGGGCAGCACTCCCCGCCCGGCAATCAGCGCGATCCGGCTCATTTTGGCGTCAGGAAAGAGCGGTCAGAGGCCGACAGGATAAAGCCACACATCTCGCGGACATAGGCGCTTTCGGTCTCATCGGTCAGGCGGCGGGTGCGGTCTAGAAAGGTGCCCTCGCCTTGGGCCAGCATCTGGTAGGCCGCCCGCATCGCGGTGATATCGGCGCGATCAACACCGCGGCGTTTCAGCCCGACAAGGTTCAACCCGTCCAACTCGCCACGCGGTCCCTGCACCAGACCAAAGGGCAAAACGTCATTCGTGACCATCGTTACCGCGCCAATAATGGCGCCGCGCCCGATACGAACGAATTGATGTATCCCAGAAAGCCCGCCGATGATCACATCATCGCCGATCTGGCAATGCCCGGCAATCGCCACCTGATTGGCAAGAATCACCCGATCACCCAATATTGCATCATGGCCCACATGCGCGCCGGTCATCAGCAGACAATCATCCCCAACCCGCGTGAGGCCGCCACCGCCCTCGGTGCCGGTGTTCAAAGTGGCCCCCTCACGGATACGACAGCGCGCGCCAATGATCAGCCGGGTTTTCTCGCCCTTGAACTTCAAATCCTGTGGAATTTCGCCGACAGTGGCGAAAGGAAAGATCACCGTGCCCTCGCCCACTTCGGTAACGCCGGTCACCACCGCATGCGATTTCACCACCACACCCGCCGCCAACGAAACCTCGGACCCGATCAGCGAAAACGGCCCCACCTCGACCCCTGCCGCAATCTGCGCGCCGGGCTCGATGACCGCCGAAGCATGAATGCGGGCATTGGGGGACACAGTCATGGATCAGGCCTTTGGCAAATCGAACATGGCCGAAAAGGTGGCCTCGCAGGCCAACTCGCTGCCAACCATGGCGCGGCCCTCGAATTTCCACACTTTGCCGCCCCCGCGCAGCGCCGTCACATGCAGCTCCAACACATCGCCCGGAACCACCTTGCGGCGGAACTTCACGCCATCAACGCCCATAAAGAAAACCTTGGCATTCTTGTCGACCAGATCCATCGACAGCCCCACCAAAATCCCCGAGGTCTGCGCCATCGCCTCGATGATCATCACTCCGGGGAAAATCGGCATATCCGGGAAATGGCCTTGAAATTGCGGCTCGTTGAAGGTGACATTCTTGATGCCGACGCAAGACTTGTGCAGCACCACATCGCGCACTTTGTCGATCAGCAGGAACGGATAGCGGTGCGGAATGATGCGCTGGATCAACGACAGATCGGCTGCGTGGACTGCCGCCTGCGGCGCATGGCTTGGATCAGTCACGGTGTTTCCTTCCCTATCGGTCATCTTGGTACGATCTTGCCACTGACTAGCAAGCACAAGGCCGTGAGACAAGCAAAGGCTGCACGGCTCAGGGTGTCGTTGCGGGAATTGTGACCTCGGGCGCGGGCAAAACCGGCTCCGGCGATGACGGGCTGTTCGTTCCATCGCCCAAAACCTGATCCAGCCGCGCAATGGCCGCATCCGTCAGGTCGATCGCGTCAAAGCCCAAGAACACCGCCCGCTTGTCGATAATGGCCGCTGCGCCGCGTTCGGCCATCAATTGCCCCAGCACCGGCTTGGCGGTTTCAAAAAAATGCTGCCTGTCGGCATCGAATTGCTTGGTCATGGCTTTCGATTTGCCATCCTGCGCTGTTCGGATGGCTTCAACCTTCTTGTCAAAATCTGCGGCCAGTATATCAAATTCCGCCGTCGTTTTCTTTGCGCGCAACAGGGTCAGATCGCGCTCTTCGGTCTCAAGCTCGGCCTCGATTTGCCGGTTTTCGGCAATATGATCTTCAGACTGCTTGCGGAAAGCCGCGCTGACGGCTTTGCCAAAACGCGATTCGTTAAACAGCCGCTCTTGATCAATGGTCAGAATCGACATCGACGGCGCCATTTGATCCTGAGCCAAAGCGGGCACCGCCGGGGCCAAAGAGGTCAGCCCCAGCAAAAC
>CBDUEF010000079.1:0-9362 GCA_965366095.1 uncultured Cypionkella sp.
GTATTTGGCATAGGTGCCATCCACAAGCGCCTGATAAAAGCCGCCGTGGCCGCCCTGGGCCAGCCAGTTGGTGGCAAAGACCACCTTGTCATTGGCCATAGCCGAGGTGGCCACCACGGTGGCGGCAATGGCAGCGATGAGTGTTGTTTTCATTCGGAATACCTTTCCCTGTTGCGCGTTTTGGTCATGCCTTGGCCATCTCCGGCGTCCAGCCACGGGTCTTGCCCGGATTCATCAAACCATGCGGATCGGCTTCGCGTTTGAAGGCGATCTGCGAGGTGTCGATTTCTTTCATCCCGCCATCCTCGATGGTGATCGTATGCGGGTCATAAATGGCGCAGCCATCCAGTTGCTCCATTTCGGCGATGATCTCATACATCCGCGCCTTGTTGGTCCAGCGCACCAGCGGCAGGGCGAAAATCTGCACATTGCCGCCCATCCGCGCCATTTCGTGGTGAAACAGCACCTCATCACCATAGCGCGCGATTTGGCGGGTGACGACGGCGGGATCAAAGGGCTGCGGATAGGCGACTTGCAGATAGCTCCAGACGCCCGGCTCTTGTTTCAGCGCCTGTAGGGTGGTGTGGTTCCAGCCGCATTCCCAAGCGGGCGGAAGGCGCTGTGCCTCTAGCTCATGCAGGGTGCCTGCAAGCGACACCGTGCCGCCCATCGCCGCGACCCGGGCGCGGAAATCATCCATGGCCGAGGGGGCGATCATGGAAAAGACCGAGTCATGGCTGGCGGGGAAGTGGTTGGCGAGGCGTTTGTAAAAGGGTGCAAAACGGCCTTCAACGACGGTCATCAGGTAGGCGTCAAGCCCGTCGGCCTGCGCCTTGAGGGCAAAGTTGAGCGCTGTGTCATAGCCGTTGAAAAGGGCGATGGTATGCACCCAATCCGTTGCCGGAAACAGCGCATAATCCATCGCGGTGATGATGCCATTGGTGCCATAGGCATGCTGCACCTTGAGGATATCGCTGCCGCGCAACTCGATGATGCGCGGGGTTTCCTCGACGGTTACCAGGCGCAGCCAGGTGATGTTTTCGCCATCGCGCAACACGCCGTTGCGCAGCGAGCCGATGCCGCCAGAGCCACCGCAGACAAACCCGGCCATGGTGGCAAAGCGCTTGGTCGAGGGGAACATCGACAGCATTTGCCCGGTTTCGGCGACGGCGTTTTCCACGCGTTCCACCCGGCAACCGGCTTCACAGATCACGCGGCCTTGGGTGATCTCGATGATGCGATCGAGTTTGGTCATCTCCAGGATGATGCCACCCTGCATCGGCACGCATTGGCCGTAATTGCCGGTGCCACCGCCGCGCGGGGTGATGGGCAGGCGCAGTTTGGCGGCGGCGGCGGCGATGGTGATCACCTCGGCCTCGGTGCGGGGGGTGACGATCAACTGGCCCAACTGGCCGTCAAGCTGCTCTTTCAGGATCGGGGAATACCAGTAGTAATCCTTTGATTTCGCGTCGAGAGTTTTGGGATCATTCGAGCAGGGGATATCGCCGATGGCGGCACGGAAGGCGGCGAGGCTTTGCGCTGTGGCGGTCATTGCAGCACTCCTAGGCGGTAAATGTGACGGGTGGCGCGCGGCGAGGCCAGCGCCTCGGTCCAATCTGCGCCCTTGATCAAGATGAAATCGGCGGGCGCGCCGATGGCGATTTGTGGCGGGGTGAGGCCAAGCGCCAAGGCGGGGGCGGTGGTGATGGTTTCCAGCCAATCGGCGGGGGTCAGGTGCAGGGTCAGGCAGGCAAGGCGGAGCATTTCCAGCGGATCATGGCTGCCATAGGGGTAAAAGCCATCGCGGACATTGTCGGCCCCAAAAAGGATGGGCATGCCCGCGGCGCGCAGTTCTTGGGCCGGGGCAAGGCCGCGCAGGCGGGGGCTGCGATGCGGTTGCATATCTTGCAAGTGCAGGTTGGTGGTGGGCAGGATGGTGAGGGCCAGCCCTGCATTCGCGGCCCTCTCAATCGCGCGCGCGGCGTCGGGGCGGATGGCGAGGGAACAGGCGTGGCCGCACAGAACCCGGCCTTGCATGCCATAGTCCAGCGTCAGGCGGGCGATGTCGTCCAGCCCGGTGGCTTCGGGCTCAAGCCCTTCGTCAACGTGGAAATCAAGGCGCAGCGCGTGGGTGGCGGCAAGGCGGAACACGCGCGTCAGTTTCGCGGCAAGATCATCGTTGCGATAGACAAAGCAGCCAAGGGTTTCGCCGTCCTGGGCCACGCGGGCGGCGATGGCGGGGCCGTGGTCGGGATCGCCGATCAGGTCGGCAGAGCTAAGCGAGGCGCGGTGCAGGGTGATCTTGCCGCGCCAGTCTTGGGCAAGCTCGGCCATGATCGGCCAAGCCAGCGGCATCGCGGGATCGACCCAATCGACATGGCTGCGCAGGGCGGCGGTGCCGTTGGCATGGGCCTCGGTCAGGCCTTGGGTGATGCGCGAGCGGATATCGGCATCGGTCCAGTTGGATTTATCCTGCGCCATCGCCTCTATCGCGCCGAAAAGGCCGGGGTTTTGCGGGCGAACACGCTGGGCGGTGAAGGCCTTGTCGAGGTGGACATGCGGATCAATCGGCAGCGGCAGGATCACCGCGCGGGCGGTGGCTTGGCTGGGGGTGATGCTGGCAATGCGGCCGTTTTGCACCGTTATGTCAACGGTGGCGCCGTTCAGATGCAGCGCGGGGTGGTTACTGCTCACGCCGGATCTCGCTTTCATGCCAATGGCCCAGCACGCGGCGCGAGGCCCATGAGGTGAGCAGGAAAATCACGATGCCCAGGAGCGAAACAAGGACGAGGGCCGCGAACATCCGGGGGATTTCGCTGCGGAACGAGGATTCGATGATCCGGCTGGCAAGGCCGGTGTTCTGGCCTGCGGCTCCGGCGACGAATTCGGACACCACGGCCCCGATCAGGCTAAGGCCGCCCGCAACTTTGAGCGCGGCCATGAAGGATGGCAGCGCCGAGGGGGCGAGCAGGTGGCGCAGCTTTTGCCAAGGCGTGGCCCGATACATGGTGAACAGGTCGCGCAGGTTGTGATCAGCCGAGCGCAGGCCAATGACGGTGCCCGACAGGATCGGGAAGAAGGCCACGATCCAGGCGCAGATCAAGAGGGCGGCAAAGGTGCTGTCGACATAGATCAGGATCAGGGGCGCGATGGCTACAACGGGGGTAACCTGAAGGATCACGGCGAAGGGAAACAGGCTCATCTCGACGGTGCGCGACAGGGCGAACAGCGCGCCCAGCAGGACGCCGCCGATGATGGCAAGGGCAAGCGACCAGAAGGTGAGCTTGACGGTGAACCATGCCGAGACCATCAGGGAGGGGCCGTCGACCCACAGGGTTTTGGCGATCAGGCTGGGGGCGGGGATCAGGTAATGCGGGATGGCCCAATACCAGACCGCCCATTCCCAAAAGGCGATGGCGGCGGCGAGGGTTACCACCGGAAGGACGCGGCCCAAGATGCGCTCGCGCTGGGCGCGGGCGATGGCCTCATGGTTGATCGGGGCCTCTTCCAGCTGTGGGTCAATGGTCGATGTGGTTGACATCCAATGTCCCTTTCAAGCTGTTGGAAATCCGGCGTGCCTCGGCGCTGAAATCGGGGGATATGCGCCATTCATCATTGCGCGGCCAAGGCACGGTGACGGCAAGATCATCGGCGACGCGGCCCGGACGGGCGGCCATGACGATCACGCGGGTGGAAAGATAGACGGATTCGAACACCGAATGGGTGACAAAAACCACCGTTAGGCCCAGCTCATTGGCAAGCCGCATCACATCGTTGTTCAGCTTGGAGCGCGTCATCTCGTCCAGCGCGGCAAAGGGCTCGTCCATCAAAAGGATGCGGGGTTTGGTGACCATGGCGCGGGCGATCGAGACGCGCATTTTCATGCCGCCAGACAGCTCTCGCGGGTAGGATTTGGCGAATTTCGTCAGGCCCACATCGGCCAGCGCCTTGTCGACGCGGGGGGTGGCTTGGTTGCGGTTGATGCCTGCAAGGCGCAGCGGGAGGAAGACGTTGTCGAACACGGTCGCCCAAGGCATCAGGGTGGGCTCTTGAAACACAAAGCCCAGATCCTGTTCGGTTTTTCCTTGCGGCGGGGCGATGGTGATGGTGCCTGCGGTGACAGGAAGCAGGCCCGCGATCATTTTCAGGGCGGTGGATTTGCCGCAGCCCGAGGGGCCAAGGAAGGTGATGAATTCGCCTTCGTTTATCGTCAGGCTCATGTCTGAAACCGCCAGCGTGTTGTTGCCAAAACGCTTGGTCACGCGGGTCATGGTGATGATCGGATCGCCCTTCATGCGAAGGCGTCCGGGTTGGCGGTCGTGTCGAGGAAGGCCAGCGGCATGCGGTGGACCTCGGCCAGCAGGGTGACGATCTGGGCGGCGGCATGGGCGATGAAGGCGTGGCCTTTTTCGGCGGTGGCGCGGGTGGCGTCTCCTGCGGCTCCGGCGGCGTTCATGTCTTGCATCTGCCAGCCGATGCGGCCTGCGGGAGACAGGCCGAGGTGGCGGTTCTCGGCGGCGAGGCGGGCGTTTTGCGGGGTGAAATTGCGGGCGTGATCCATCTGCACAAGATCGGGGTGCAGGGCGAGCATGACGCTGGTTTCCAAATCTCCGGCGTGGATGCCGTGGCGTTCTTCATCGGGTGTCAGCAGGCCCTCGGGGTGGCCCATGGCGAACCAGTTGGCGGCGACCACCAGCATCTTGTGCTTGATGCGCAGATCGCGGGCAACGATATCCATCGCGGCGATCTGGCCGCCGTGGGAGTTGAGCAGCACCAGTTTGCGGATGCCTGCGGCGGCGACGGCATCACCGATCTCGGACCACATGGCCATCAGGGTGGTTGCGGAAAAGGTGAGGGTGCCGGGCCAAGCGGAATGCTCATTGGATTTGCCGATCGGCAGGGTTGGCAGGAACAGGGCGGGGCAACCCTCGGGGATCAGGGGGGCGGTGGCGGCGATGATGCCGTCGAGGATGGCCTGATCGACCGACAGTGGCAGGTGCGGGCCGTGCTGTTCGGTGGCGCCCACGGGAAGGATGGCGATCAGATCGGCGCGCGGCAGGGCGGCGAAATCGCGGGCGGTGTAGTGGGACCAAAAGCGCTTCATGGGGTGCCTCCGACGGCGCGCAGGGGGCGGCCTTTGGCCATGCCTGCGATGACTTTGAGGATGGAATGACGGTCGATGCCGAAGTGGTGGTAAAGGTCGGCGACGGTTCCGGTCTGGCCGAAATGCTCAACCCCGAGGCCCACGGTTTTCTGGCCGTGGACCGAGCCGAGCCACGAGAGCGTGGCGGGGTGGCCGTCGATCACGGTGACGATCAGGCAATCGCGCGACAGCGGGGCGAGCAGGGTTTCGATGTGTGAGGAGGCAGAGCGGCCGTTGATCCGCGCGGTTTGGGCGGCTTGCCAGCCTGCGTTCAGACGATCAGCCGAGGTAACAGCAAGGATGCCGATATCGCGGCGGCCTTCGGTGAGAGAGGCTGCGGCGGCGATCACCTCGGAAACGACAGTGCCTTGATAGGCAATGATAACTTCGCAATTGGGGCCGGGCGGGCGCAGCCAATAGGCGCCGTCGATCACGCCTTGGCGGATGGTTTCGGCGGGGCGGCGGGGTTGTTCCAAGGGGCGGGTTGAGAGGCGCAGATAGACCGAGCCGCCGCCAGCCTCGCGTTGCCAATCGGCGGTTTCGGCTTTGGCCGCGTCGCGCTGCATATAGGCCAGCGCCCATTCCATGATCACGGTCAGCTCATCAGCAAAGGCAGGCTCGAACGCCGCCAGACCGTCTTGTGACATGCCGATCAGCGGGGTGGCGATGGACTGATGCGCGCCGCCTTCGGGGGCAAGGGAAATGCCCGACGGGGTGGCGACCAGCAGAAAGCGCGCCTCTTGGTAGCAGGCGTAATTCAGGGCATCTAACCCCCGCGAGATGAAGGGATCGTAGAGCGTGCCGATGGGCAACAGGCGGGTGCCGAAGAGCGAATGCGACAGGCCAGCGGCCCCGAGTAGCAGCATCAGGTTCATCTCGGCGATGCCCAGTTCGATGTGCTGGCCTTGGGGCGAGAAGGCCCATTTTTGGGCGGAGACCACACGCTCGTCGCGGAAGGTATCGGCGCGGGTGTCGCGGGCGAAAAGGCCACGGCGGTTGACCCATGGGCCGAGGTTGGTGGAAACGGTCACATCGGGTGAGGTGGTAACGATATGGGCGGCAAGCTCGGTTTCCGATTTGGCGATGGCGTCGAGGATTTTGCCAAAGGCGGCTTGGGTGGAAATTTCTTCATCCTCGGGCGGGGTGAGGGGAGGGATTGGGATGGCGGCGGCGGTTTGCGCCCGGGGGCCGGTGTTGAAGGGGATGCGGTTCAGGATTGCATCAAGGGCGGGCTCTGACAGGCCAAGGCCCTCGGTCCGGTCCCATTCGTGGCCCTCGCGGATCGCCATACGGGCGCGGAATTCCTCCATCTGGGCGACGGTCATCAGGCCTGCGTGGTTGTCTTTGTGGCCAGCAAGGGGCGTGCCCCAACCTTTGATCGTATAGGCGATGAAAACGGTCGGGCGGTCGTGGGTGGCGGCTGTGTCGAAGGCCTTGGTGACAGAGGCGAGGCAATGGCCGCCGAGGTTTTGCATGAGGTTGCCGAGATCGCGATCTGAGCGGCGGGAAAGAAGCGCCGCCACGGGGCCTTGATCGCCAAGTTCGTCCATCAGGCGTTTGCGCCATGCAGCACCGCCTTGAAAGGTGAGGGCGGCGTAAAGCTGGTTTGGGCAGGCGTCGATCCATTGGCGCAGGGCCTCGCCACCCGCTTCGGCGAAAGCGGCCTGTTGCAACGCGCCGTATTTCAGCGTGACAACATCCCAGCCAAAGGCCTCAAAAATGCCGCTGATGCGGGCGGAAAGGCCTTCACGCACCACGCCGTCAAGGCTTTGGCGGTTGTAATCGATGATCCACCAGCAGTTGCGCAGGTCGTGTTTCCAGCCCTCTTGCAGGCATTCATAGATGTTGCCTTCATCAAGCTCGGCATCCCCCACCAAGGCCACCATCCGGCCCATCGGGGTTTTCGACCAGCCGCGCGCCTGAACGTAATCCTGCACCAGCGAGGCAAAGGCGGTGATGGCCACACCAAGGCCCACCGAGCCGGTCGAGAAATCGACATCGGCGGTGTCTTTGGTGCGCGAGGGATAGGATTGCACACCGCCAAAGCCGCGAAAGTTCTGCATCTTTGCAAGGGTTTGGCGGCCCATCAGGTATTGCAGGGCATGAAACACCGGCCCCGCATGGGGTTTGACCGCCACACGATCCTGCGGGCGCAGGGCATGGCCGTAAAGCGCTGTCATCAAGGTGACCATCGAGGCGCAACTGGCCTGATGGCCGCCGACTTTCACCCCATCGGTCTTGGGACGCAGATGGTTGGCGTTGTGAATCATCCATGCCGAAAGCCACAGGGCCTTTTGTTGCAAAGCGTGCAATTCAGCAGACGAAAGCGGCATGTCAGACCCCAAAGACTCAGGCTGGATGGGCCGAGTGGACACCGAGGCAAACCATTTTGTCAAACCAAATGGTTTGATATATCCAAAATTCTTGTTAGCGCCGGAGTCAGAGCCGGCGGCGGTGGGTGACGGGGCCACCATCTTGCGCGATGACGCGGGCGATGCAGGCGGCGGTGTCTTCATAGGCGACCGACATCGAATGGCCGTTGGCGTGGATCAGGCGGGTGGCGTCGACGATTTGGGCGACATGGCCTTTCCAAAACAGCAGGTCGCCTCTGCGCAGCGGGGCATCGGGGGGGAGTTCATGGCCCAGCGCCTCTTGCTGATCGCTGTCACCGGGGCAGGCGATACCGCAGGCGAGCAGCGCGGTTTGGGTCAGGCCCGAGCAGTCGATCCCCGCGCTAGAGTTGCCGCCCCAGAGATAGGGGCGGTGTAGAAAGCCCTCGGCAACGGTGACGGGATCGTGGTGGCGCTGGGTGAGCGGCATAAGGTGCGGGGTGGGGATAAAGCCGAGCGGGGTTTGTTGGAATTTGCCTGCATCGGCGATGATCTCAACCTCGCAGCCCATGGTCAGGGCGGCAAGGTTAGCGCCTTGGACGCGGGGTTCGGCGTAAAGGTGGGTGCCGGGGGTGGCGATCCAATGGGTGGGTTGGGCGGCTTTTGCCAGTGTGTTGGCGGGGAGCCAGCCGCAAAAGCCGTCGCGGCCCGCAAAACCAAAGGCCATGTCGCCGTCGCGGTCGATCACGGTGAAGGCTTGGCCAAGGCATAGCTGGCGGTCGCGTTTGCCATTCGGGGCGGTAAGCAGGTCGACCAGCGGCGCGGTGACGCCGAGGGTCTCGCCAGAGGTATAGGCGGGTGCATCAACGATGCCCCTCAGCGAGATATGGGCCATGCGGGCGGTGGCGGGGGTAGAGCGGCGGTCCATTTTAGAGGCCCAACATGGCGGGGAGGGCCGACAGGATCGCGCGCGCACCTTGCCCTGCCCCGCCTTTGGGCCGGGCGGGTTGGTCGGTGGGGGTGTGGCCGTAGATGTCGAAATGCATGTAGCGCGGATGCTCGGCAAAGCGGCGCAGGAAAAGGGCGGCGGTGATCGAGCCCGCAAAGCCAAAGCCGGGGGCGTTATCAAGATCGGCGATGCCTGGCTCGATGACGGGATCGTAGGGGGTGTGCAAAGGCATGCGCCAGACGGGATCGAAACTGGCGGTGGCACCGGATTCGAGGGCCTGCGCCATGCTGGGATCGTCGGTGTAATAGGGGGCGAGATCGGGGCCGACAGCGATGCGGGCGGCTCCGGTGAGGGTGGCCATCGAGATCAAGGCATCGCAGGGGGTTTCGGTGGCGAGGGCGAGGGCGTCGGCCAGAACAAGGCGGCCTTCGGCATCGGTGTCATTCACTTCGACGGTAAGGCCCTTGCGCGAGGTCAGAATATCTTTGGGGCGCAGCGCGTTACCCGAGATCACGTTCTCAACCGCCGGGATCAGAACGCGCAGACGCAGCGGCAGGTTCAGGGCCATGATCATATGGGCGAGGCCAAGGACGGTGGCGGCACCGCCCATGTCTTTTTTCATCAGGGCCATGCCGGATGAGGGTTTGATGTTCAGCCCCCCGGTATCAAAGCAAACGCCTTTGCCCACAAGGGTAAGGGCGGGGCCAGAGTGGCCCCAGTTCAGTTCCAACAAGCGTGGCGGGTGGACTGAGGCGCGGCCAACGGCGTGGATCATCGGGAAATTCCGCGTGTGCAGATCATGCCCGACAATGGCGTGAAATTTCGCGCTATGGCGGGGGGCGGGGGGTTCGGCAGCGGCGGGGAGCTCTTCTGGCCCCCTGTCGGGGGCCGGGGGGGTGGTTAGATTGCGGGGGCGGGGATCGCCCCCCGCCCACGCGGC
>CBDUEF010000080.1:0-9273 GCA_965366095.1 uncultured Cypionkella sp.
GGCTCAGATCGTGAAATGGCACCTGCACCAAACGCCCGCCCGCGGGGTTGCGGGCATCGGTATAGGTATAGGCTGCCGTCAGAGCCACCCGATCATTGATCGGCATCTGTGCCGACAACTCTACCCCCGAGCGCTTGGATTTGCCGGGCAGGTTCACCAAAGTCGAGGGCGAGCCAAACACATAAGTGACAAGATCATCGACATTCAACTGGAACACGGTAGCCGAAACCGATGCCCCATTGCCATAAGCATGCTCAACCCCAAACTCATAGCTTAGGCTTTTTTCCGGTGTCAGATCAGGATTGCCCACAAAGGCATAATACCCAGGATAGTCACCAAACCGCTCGTCGATCGAAGGCGCACGGAATCCGGTGGCCACAGAAGCGCGCACGATTGTCGCGGTATCCGGGCGGTAAGCGAGTGCCAAACGCCCGGTCGGAAAATCACCAAATCCGGCGTTGTGATCCATGCGCACCGACGCAGACAGATCCACATCGTCACCAACAGCCCACAGAGCCTGCGCGTAGGCACCCAAGCTTTCCGTATCCGCCGCGCCGCCCGGCAGGTTGGTGTATTGGGCAGATTCCTTTTGCCAATCCACCCCGTAAACCAGTGTCAACGCCTTGGAGACCTCGGTTTGCCCCTTATAGGCCAGCGTCACCCGCTTGCCGTTGAAACCACTCAGAGCCCCGTCCTGATCGTAATCGCGTGCTGTGCGGAAAACCGTCGCATCGAACACATGTTCGGAATTGCCGACCGTGTAATCAGCAAACACCCGCCCGCCGGTCTCGCGCTTGCGCTGCACCGAGTTGGCGTCGCCCAACAAATAGGTCGGTGCGGCGTAGCCATCATAATCCTGCCGGACCCTCTGCGTAAAAGCCGAAGCCCCGACGGAAATAATCTCATTCACCTGATACTTGGCTGAAAAAGACAAGCGCTCGGCATCGGCTCCATCTGCCTCGACACCTGCCGCAGCCGCAGAGTAACCATCGGTATGCAAGGCGCCGATATTGAGCGAAAACTCCAGCGGCCCGGATTTTTGCGTCAGGCCATAGGCCAGAATAGCCGTGCCATAAGACCCACTCTCGGCCTTCACGCTTTGATGAAAGCCTTCTTCAGCCGCCTCTTTGGTGGTGATGTTGATCACTCCGCCCACCGCCGATCCGCCCCACAATGCCGATTGCGAACCGCGCAGAACCTCGATCCGCCCCACATCGGTGGTCAGCAAAGAGCCGAAATCAAACTGCACCGTGGTCGAGGACGGATCTGATACCCGCACCCCATCAATGAAAACCGCGAGATAGCGGCCATCTGCCCCCCTGATCCGCAGATTTCCGGTGTTGCCAAAGGGGCCTTGCGACACCAGACTCACACCCGGCAATTGTGACAGAACCCCCGCCACCGTGGTTTGAGACGACTGCTGCAAATCCGCCTCGGACACCACCGAAACCGAAACCCCGACCCGGTTTATCGCCGCAGCGATCCGGTTTGCGGTAACCACGATCTCATCCAGCAACGTATCTTGCGCCTGCCCCATTGCAGGCACCATTGCCGCCAAAGCCAACACAGAAATAGAAAGACGCGTCATAGGGTTAACCCTTATCCTGCGGCGCATAAGCCGCCATGCAAAAAAGTCATGGGAAAGGTTGCCCCCTCCGCCGACGGTGAAAACGTCACCTCTGGCGGAAGCCGCCTACCGCAGCGCCCCTCGCGCCCCGGAAAGGGTGATCACCTTGGCAGGTCTCCTGACTTGCGGGTCAACGATCTGGCGGACCTTCCCGAGGTTTCCCCCAGTGGCATTCCCACCGTCTCTCGCCGCTTACAGTTGCGGGGGCAGTCGCGGAATTGGGCCGAAACCCGCACCGCGTTCCCTTTTCATCCGGGCTGTGAACCCGGAACCGAAGGCTTGTTCTTTCTATCTGCCGTGTCGCGCCCGTCAAGGGGTTTGGCGGCCAACTGCTGATTTATTAAAAGGCCATGGACCAAAGCAGGACCCACCTGCCGTTATACCCCTAAATCTGCAAAACAGCGCCCATCGCGGGGCAGATCTTGCCAAGATTCAAGCCCGTCAAAGCGGTCCAAAGCCACTGTGGCCACCGCCTCAGGGGCCGCAAGACGCAGATTCACCGCAATTCTGCGCAACCCGTCCTTGCCCAGATCAACAGCGCGCCAATAGGCCACGCAGCCGCAGATCGGGCAAGAATGAAAGCCGATGCTTTTGCTGCCCCAAAGATAGCAATGTGTCTCACCCGAAACCTTGATATCTTCGCCCTCATGGCCATAGGCCCAAACCACGCCATAGCGCCGACAAATCGAACAGTTACAGATCGTTGCACCGTCTGGTAAGGCCTCCATTTCCCAATGCACCGCGCCGCAATGGCAAGTTCCTTCCAGCATCTTTTTGCCCTCCTCCAAGGATGATCCAAAGGACAGAATAGCAAAAGAAATCCCCTTTCCAAAGCCCCGTCCCTGCCCACATTTCGCACCGCAACTTCTGGCTGAATTCCCGGCTTTTTCGCTCAAAATGCCAAGTTTACCTTGCGCCTTTGCCCTTCTGGCGTCCAATATGATCAAAACAAACAGGAGCGAGTCACCTTGAGCCAGACCACAGCTGTCGAGGCCCGTAATGCCGTAAAGGCCTTTGGACAGGGCGCGGCAACCGTCCGCGCATTGGATGATGTGTCCGTTCAGATCAACAAGGGCGAGTTTTTCACCCTGCTTGGCCCCTCGGGCTGCGGCAAGACCACGCTCTTGCGCCTGATTGCAGGCTTCGAGATGCCCACCTCGGGCACGATCTTGCTGGACGGGGCCGACATCACTTATCTACCGCCCAATCAGCGCCCGGTGAACACGGTTTTCCAAAGCTATGCGCTGTTTCCGCATCTGACGGTGGCGCAAAACATTGGCTTTGGTCTGCAAATGCAGGGCCGTCCGGCGGCCGAGGTCAAATCCACCACCGCCAAGATGTTGGCGCTGGTCAAGCTTGAGGCGATGGCCGACCGCAAAACCAGCCAGCTTTCGGGCGGCCAGCAACAGCGCGTGGCCCTTGCCCGCGCGCTCGCGCCAGCACCCAAAGTCTTGCTCTTGGACGAGCCGCTGTCCGCACTTGATCTGAAATTGCGTAAGGAAATGCAGATCGAGTTGAAACGCCTGCAAACCGAAACCGGCATCACCTTTGTCTTCGTGACCCATGATCAGGAAGAAGCGCTGACCATGTCCGACCGTATCGGCGTGATGTCGGCGGGCAAGCTGCAACAGGTGGGCACGCCCAAAGACATCTATACCAAGCCGAAAAACCGCTTTGTCGCCAGTTTCATCGGCGACACCAATTTTCTGCCCGCCACCTATCAAGGCGGCAAGCTGCGCCTGTCGGATGGCACAGCCATCGCCGCGCCTGCGCCCGGACCAGATGGCAGCCGCGCCACCATCACCATCCGTCCCGAACAGTTGCGCCTGAGTGATCCGTCCGAACCCGGTGCGACCCAAGCCTCCGTGCAAACACTGGTCTATTTCGGCACAGATACGCATTGCCATATGGCACTTTCGGATGGCACCGAGTTGATTGCCCGGCTGCAAAGCCCGGCCTCGGGCGATCCAGGGCTGGCAAAGGGCCAAAAGATCGGCGTGCATTTCCCTGCCGGCGCTGTGCAACTGGTAGAGGACTAGCCCATGGCCAGCCCCGCCGAAGAGGCCCAGATTGCCGCATCAACCCGCGCCGGATGGCTGCTGTCAGCCCCGGCTTTGGCGCTTTTGTTGCTCGCGGCAATCGGGCCGCTGCTGATCGTTCTGGTCTATTCCTTTCTGACACCCGGCAAATACGGCAATGTTGAATGGGTATTTTCGACCCAGGGCTGGACTCAAATCTTCGTCATCCGCGACATCTTTGACGACACGTTGAAACTGGCTGATGGCAATCTGATCATCTTCTGGCGCTCGGTGAAACTGTCGCTGATCACCACAATCCTGACGCTGGCCGTAGGCTTTCCGACAGCTTGGTATATTGCCACCCGCGCACCCAAGGCGCGCGCTGTCTGGCTGTTCCTGATCACGATTCCGTTCTGGACCAACCTGTTGATCCGCACTTTTGCGATCAATCAGGTGATCCGCAACGAGGGCATATTGAACGGCTTTCTGCTTTGGAGCGGGGCAATCTCGGCACCGTTGCAAATCAGCTATACCGATACGGCCGTACTGGTGGGCATGGTCTATGTCTACTTGCCTCTGATGGTGTTGCCGCTGTTTGCCGCGATCGACCGTTTTGATATGCGGCTTTTGGAGGCGGGTTATGATCTATACGCCAGCCGAATGCAGGTGCTGCGGCGGGTGATCCTGCCCATTGTCAAACCGGGGATCGTGGCCGGATCAATCCTTGTGTTCATCCCCTGCCTTGGCGCCTATGTTACCCCGCGCATCCTGGGCGGCGGCAAGCTGATGATGATCGGCAACTTTATCGAGCTGCAATTCGGACAGGGCCGCAACTGGCCGCTTGGAGCTGCAATCTCGATGTTGCTTTTGATCATCGTGACCATCGCGCTGCTGTTTTATGTGCGCGCCATCAACGGGGATAAGCGCGATGTCTAAACGCAGTTTTTCAGTCACCAACCTGCCGGGCTTTGCCACCATCGCGGTGATCGTGTTCTTGGTGCTCTATATCCCGATTTTCACGCTGGTGTTCTATTCCTTCAACGCCTCCGACAGCCCCTCGATCTGGGCCGGGTTCTCGCTGAAATGGTATGGCATCGCCATCCAGAACGATCAGGTGCGACTGGCCACGGTGAACTCACTGATCATCGCGGTGTCGGCCGCTGTGATTGCCACCACAGTCGCCACTATGGCGGCCCTTGGCACCACAAGGCGCAAGGCGTTCAAAGGGCAAACCGCGATCTATGTGATGATCAACCAACCGCTGATGGTGCCCGAGATCGTGACGGCAGTGGCGCTGCTGCTGTTCTTTGCCTCGATCAAATCCATCACAGGCTACAGCGGGCTTGGCTATCTGATCCTTGCGCATGCGGCTTTTTGCATCCCCTTTGCCTATATGCCGATCCGCGCGCGGCTTGAAGGGATGGATCTGACGCTGGAAACCGCAGCCTCGGATCTTTATGCCTCAAGCTGGCAGACATTTCGCTATGTCACCCTGCCCTTGCTTTTGCCGGGGGTTATGGCCGGGGCGATGCTGGCTTTCGTGATCTCGCTTGACGATGTGGTGATCACCGAATTCGTCAAATCACCGGGGCAAGATACCCTGCCCACCTATATGCTGGGCCAATTGCGCCGGGCGATGAAGCCCGATGTGAACGCCATTTCGGCAATGTTGCTGGCGGTAACGCTGGTGATGTTGTCGGCGTTTTTCCTCTTGAACCGCAAGCGGTCGTAGAACCGGATGTGAGACCGTAATTTTCGAAATCCAACCAAGGAGAAGACTATGAAAACCACGATGATAGCACTTGTTGCCCTGATGGGAAGCACCACGCTGGCGGCCGCCGACGGCGAGTTGTTCCTGTATAACTGGGGCAATTACACCAGCCCCGAAATGGTCAAGAAATTCGAAGACAAATACAACGTCAAGGTGACCATCACCGATTACGACAGCAACGACACCGCCCTTGCCAAAATCGAAGCCGGCGCTTCGGGATTTGATCTGGTGGTGCCTTCGGCAGGCTTTGTCAAAATCTATGCTGAAAAGGGCCTGAGCCAGGAACTGGACCTCACGCGTTTGCCCAACCACAAGAATATTGAAGATCAGTGGATGAATGTCACCTGGGACGAGGGCCGCAAATGGTCGGTGCCGTGGCAGTGGGGCTCGACCGGGGTGTCGGTTAACACCAAGGTCTATGGTGGCAATATCAACACCTCGGCAATTTTCATCGACCCACCGGCGGAACTGGTCGGCAAGATCAATGTGCTGCCGGAAATGGGCGATGTGTTGGCACTGGCGACCATGTATGAGGGCGGCGAGGTTTGCTCGGAAGACCCTGAAGTCATGAAGAAAGTGCGTGACGCACTACTGGCGGCCAAGCCAAAATGGTTGTCGATGGATTACTCGACCATCGAAAAGATGACCAATAACGACTATGGTGCCACTGTTGACTGGAATGGCTCGGCGATGCGGGCGCGTCTGGCCAATCCTGATGTTGCCTATGGTTATCCGCAAGAGGGTTATGGGCTGTGGATGGATTCGGTGGTGTTGTTGAAAGACGCCAAGAACGTCGACAACGCCTATCTGTTCATGGATTTCATCATGGACCCGGAAAACGCCGCGATGCTCTCGGCCTTTGCGCGCTATGGCAATGGGATCAAGGGCGCAGATGCGTTCCTGCCGGAAGATATGAAAACGGCGCCCGAGATTGTTCCATCGGCGGAACTGGCCAAGGCAGGTCGGTTTATTGTCAGCTGCACCGGCAAGGCGCTGGAGTATCAGACCGCGATCTGGACCGAATTGCAAAAGTGATCTTGCGGAAATATGGGGGCAAAGCGGCCCCCATATTGCGGCTTTAAAGGCGCTGACGCACAGTGAACAGAAATGGGGGCCGTCGGCCCCCAATGGGCTTCGCCCTCCCCCCAAAGGAATATTTGAGCGATGAGGACGGAGCTTTGCGATCTTTCAGCGAGTGATCTGTCGCGGCTGATCGCTTTGCGCAAAGTTGCGCCCTCCGAAGTGATGGCTGCAGTTTTAGCGCGAGTGGCCAAGGCAAACCCGTCGGTAAATGCGGTGGTGTCACTGCGGGATGAGGCCGATTTGATGGCCGAGGCGCGCGCTTTGGACGATCGCCCTGTGCAGGGGTGGCTGCATGGCATCCCGATGGCCGTAAAGGATCTTTGTGCAACCAAGGGCCTGCGCACCACTTGGGGCTCACCGCTTTTTGCCGATTTCATTCCGCAGCGCGATGATCTTTTGGCCGCAAGGATGCGGGCGGCGGGGGCTATCTTCATTGGCAAGACCAACACGCCCGAATGGGGCCATGGCAGCCATTCTTTCAATCCGGTGTTTGGGGTTACGCGCAATCCCTATGATCTGACGCGTACCGCTGGCGGCTCTTCGGGTGGCGCTGCGGCGGCACTGGCGACGCGGATGGTATCGGTCGCCGATGGATCTGATATGATGGGCTCCTTGCGCAATCCGGCGGCCTTTTGCAATGTTTACGGCTTTCGACCAAGTTGGGGCTTGGTGCCGGGCGATGCTGATGGCGATCGCTATCTGCACACTTTGGCCACCGAAGGCCCGATGGCGCGCAATGTTGAGGACATCGCGCGGCTCTTGGCTGTTCAGGTGGGGATCAATCGCGAAACGCCATTCGGGCGGGCGGTGCAAGATTATCCCTCCTTGTTGCAGACCGATCTGTCTGGCAAACGCATCGGCTGGTTGGGCGATTGGGGTGGGGCCTATCCGACGGAGCCGGGTATTTTAGAGCAATGCGAACATGCGCTGAAAGTGTTTTCCGATCAAGGCGCACATATTGAGGCATTGCCGCCGCCCTTTCCTGCCGAACATTTATGGCAGGCCTGGACCACTTTGCGCGCCATGCTAAACGCCAATGCCTTTCGCGCGCTTTACGATGATCCGGCCAAGCGCGCGCAGATCAAGCCCGAGACCATTTGGGAAATCGAACAAGGTCAGGGCCTGTCTGCAGCAAGCGTCTATCAGGCAAGCGTCCTGCGGTCGCGCTGGTATGCCCATGCGGCAAGGCTTTTGGATCGCTTCGATGTGCTGGTCTTGCCCTCGGCGCAAGTCTGGCCGTTTCCCGCGCACTGGCGGTGGCCGCACAGCATCAACGGGCAGGCAATGGACACCTACCACCGCTGGATGGAAGTGGTGATCCCGGCCAGCCTGATTGGTTTGCCAGCGCTTTCAGTGCCGGTGGGATTTGGGGCGTCGGGGTTACCGATGGGGATGCAATTGATCGGGCGTGATGGGGCGGATGCGGCGATCTTGGCCATCGGCAACGCCTATCACCGGGTGACGGATTGGACGTCAAGGTGCCCCCCTCCCCTTGCATTGCCCCGCTTGGAACAGTAACATCTGTGCAACGCCTCGTCTTGGGGCGATCCAATAACAGGGTCGGCAAGGCCCATGAACGCGCAGGCACCCCGCAATGAGCGAGTCCCAGACATCGGCACAAACCGCGCCGGATCATTGTGCGGCCCAATTCGGGGCAATTTGTTACCGGATGCACCGTCGCAAGGTTGAGGTGTTGTTGATCACCAGCCGTGACACCGGGCGCTGGGTGGTGCCAAAGGGTTGGCCAATATCGGGGCTGAACGCTGGCGAGACCGCCGCGCGCGAAGCCTGGGAAGAGGCTGGCGTAGAGGGCAGTGTTCATTCCGGTCCATTGGGCAGCTTTACCTATACCAAAGGCATGGCTGGCAAATCTTCGGTGCTTTGCGCGGTCGAGGTTTTTGCTTTGCGGGTCGAGGCCATCAAAGATCGCTTTCCAGAGCGCAAAGAGCGTCAGCGCAAATGGTTTGCCGCAGCTAAGGCCGCTCGCAAGGTGGTCGAGCCAGATCTGCGCAAACTGATCCTTGATTTTGCAAGGCAGAGCGCCGCCTTGCGGGCTTAATCTGCGGCTTGTCCTTGTATTCCTATCCAAAATATCCAAATCTTGCGCATGAGAACTTTGGTTTCAGAATGATCCGCTATTCCCTTAAATGTGCGCAATCACATGAATTCGAAAGCTGGTTTCAATCGGCGGCAGCGTTTGAAACGCTGGCTGCTGCTGGCCATCTCGCCTGCCCGACCTGCGGCGTGCATGAGGTGACGAAATCGCTGATGGCCCCATCGGTTAATATTCCGGCCAGCGCCGAACTCTCAAGGAAGACCGATATGGCCGCCGCCCTCGCGGCCATGCGCCAAGAGATCGAGAACAATTCCGAGTATGTAGGGATGAACTTTGCCACCGAGGCACGGGCGATGCATGTTGGCGAGCGGCCCGAACGCGCGATCTATGGCGAGGCGCGTCTGGATGAGGCGCGCAAACTGCTGGAAGACGGCGTGCCGGTGGCGCCCCTGCCGTTTTTACCCAAACGCAAAGCCAATTGATCGCAGGCGATAGCGCGTTTCAGCGCGGATGCTATGGGCTTCACGCCGAAACCTTTGGCAAGGATCAAACATTCGCCGATCCGGTGGCTGGCAAATCCCGTTGAGCGGGCAATCTTGGCCAGCTTGTCGGCAACGAATCTGCAAATGCCAACTCGTTAACCAGGTTCGGTCGATCTAAAGCATTTCGGTTTTAACCTGAGGCATATCCGGCGACCTTGAAGTGGTTCCGGCAGTCT
>CBDUEF010000081.1:0-9252 GCA_965366095.1 uncultured Cypionkella sp.
CCAGACAATCTTGCGATTCTTCAGCGGCGTTGGCTGCCAGCAAACAGAACATCTTGCGGTGCCAAGACGCACATTATGGCCGCAATGGGCGCAGGTAAACAATCGGGGAGCTTCCATGGTGCAATCAGCCTGTCAATTTTCTTTTGAGCAAGGAAGGAGTACTCGCAAAAACAAAACCACGGCACGAACTAAGCCACTTTCGGTTTCCTATCCTTCTGAAAAGGGCGAGACAATGCGACGGACCAACATTTTACAACAAAACCTTAGCGGATTCCACCTGATGGAGATCGCGAAAAGCGAACAGCAATCACAGGGAGATTTCGCTGATTGTCTCCTAAGACCAGTCTAGAACCACTTTCCCCGACAGCCCCGAGCGCATGGTCTCAAACCCGGTCTCGAACTGATCCACGCCAAAGCGGTGGGTGATCACCCGGCGCACATCCAGACCGTTTTCCAGCATGGCGATCATCTTGTACCAGGTCTCAAAAATCTCGCGGCCATAGACGCCCTTGATGGTGATCGCCTTGAACACGATCCGGCTCCAGTCGACCGGAGATTTGCCCGGCGGGATGCCCAGCATCGCGATCCGCCCGCCCATCGTCATCGCCTCGATCATCTGATCCAAGGCGCGCTGATTGCCCGACATTTCCATGCCGACATCAAAGCCCTGCTTCATTTTCAACTGCGCCATCACCTCACGCAGGTCTTGGGTTGCCACATTCACCGGCACCACATCGGCCACTTCGGTGGCCAGAGCCAGACGCGCGGGGTTCACATCCGTAATCACCACATGCCGCGCGCCCACATGCCGCGCCACCGCCGCCGCCATGATGCCAATCGGCCCCGCCCCGGTGATCAACACATCCTCGCCCACCAGATCAAACGATAGCGCCGTATGCACCGCATTGCCCAAAGGATCCAGAATCGCCCCGATCTCGTCATCAATCGCATCCGGCAAGGGCACCACGTTGAACGCAGGCAGGCGCAGAAATTGGGCAAAAGCCCCCGGCTCGTTCACCCCAATGCCGCGCGTGGCCGGATCAAGATGAAACTTTCCGGCGCGGCTTTGGCGGCTTAACTTGCCGATCAAATGCCCCTCGCCCGAGCATCTTTGCCCGATCTCCAACCCCTCGACCAGCGCCCCCTTGGCCACGATCTCACCGGCAAACTCATGCCCGGTGATCAGACCCAGCGGCACGGTTTTCGCGGCCCATTCATCCCAATTCCAGATATGGATGTCGGTGCCGCAAATCCCGGTTTTCTTCACCTTGATCAGCACGTCCTCAGGCCCGATCTCTGGCACCGGGCGCGTCTCCATCCACAGGCCGATCTCTGCCTTCGCCTTCACCAAAGCCTTCATCGCAAAACCTTACCTTTCCATCAAACCGCAGGCACCGCGCCAGCTTTGGGCGCAACCACCCTATGTCACTGCGAAATTATCCGCATTTGATGCGGTGGGTTCTTGATCAGCGCCGTAAAAGCCGCCGCGCGGGTGAAGCCGCCGATTTTGCGCAGCCCCTTCAACGTGACCGATCCCGACAGTTTCAAACTATCAAGACAGCGTACCACGAACGCTTTGCTGCGGCCCATCTCGACACCGTCAATCCAGCCCCGACAAATCTGCTTGCCATCCACCATGATCCGGACGTCGTTCTTGCCAGCAATGGTTTTGCCGATCACGACCGTGCCCTTATAGGACAATTCTTGCTTGTTAACGCCATCAGTCGATCGGATCGCCACCGGAATGGCCAGGTCTTTGGCCATCGCCGCATAGAATTTCTTGTCCACCAGCCGGCCATTCGTCCACACAATCTGGCAACGGGCCTGAGATCGGATCATCGCCGGAATTTGCTTGTTACAAAACTGCAGCGCCTCGCCGCTAAAATCGCCCTTTTTCGGGCCATGGATGCAAAAATAGGCCCCGACAGATGAGGCCGCAAGCACCGCATAGGGGCCGGAGGCTGCCTTGCATTCCTGTATTGCATCATCAATCCAATAGGACCCCTGCGCATTGGCGGGCGATGACAGCAGACCAACAATCAAGATAACGAAGCAGCGAAGTGTATTCATGGGAGAACTCCACTATGTCATCAAAAGGGTAGGATCGCGGGCTTGGACTGTCAACGCAGCACCTTTGTTTGCATGCCCGCCGCCTGAAACGCCTCAAGGCCGAAATCAAGATCAGCAAATGTCAGCGCCGCGTTCATCTGCGTCCTGATCCGCGCGCCGCCCCTTGGCACAACCGGAAAGAAAAACGCCGACACCATCACGCCGCGCGCATCCAAAGCGGCGGCAAATTTCTGCGCCAACTCTGCATCCCCGATCATCACCGGCACAATCGGATGCTCGCCGGGCAACAGCCGAAAGCCGATTGCCTCCAATCCCGCGCGCCAATAGGCGGCGTTCAGGAACAACTGCTCGCGCAGATCGTCGGCTGCCTCGACAATCTCCAGCGCCGCCAAAGCCGCCCCAACCACCGCCGGCGGCAGGGCGTTGGAAAAGAGATAGGGCCGCGCGCGCTGGCGCAACAGATCAATCACCGGCTGCGGACCGGCGATATAGCCCCCCAAAGCCCCGCCCAGCGCCTTGCCCAAAGTGCCGGTCAGAATATCCACGCGCACCCCGGCATGCGCAGGCGTACCCCGCCCCTGCGGCCCCATGAACCCGGTCGCATGGCAATCATCCACCATGGTGATCGCGCCATACTTTTCCGCCAGCGCCGCAATCGCCCCCAGATTGGCCAAGGTGCCATCCATCGAGAACACGCCATCGGTCGCGATCATGATAAACCGCGCGCCCTCCTTCACCGCCGTTGCCAGCTGTATCTCCAGATCGGCCATGTCATTATTGGCAAAACGATAGCGTCTGGCCTTGCACAGCCGCACTCCGTCGATGATCGAGGCGTGGTTAAGGCTGTCCGAGATGATTGCATCCTCTTGCCCCAACAGCGGCTCGAACAGCCCGCCATTGGCATCGAAACAGGCCGCAAACAGGATCGAATCATCCATCCCCAAAAACCGCGCCAGACGCTGCTCCAGCGCGCGGTGCAAATCTTGGGTTCCACAGATGAAGCGCACCGAAGACATGCCAAACCCGTGGCTGTCCATCGCCGCCTTGGCCGCCGCGATCAGGCGCGGATCATCGGCCAGCCCCAGATAATTATTGGCGCAAAGGTTCAACATCCGCCGCCCGCCGATGCTGACCTGCACCCCTTGCGGTCCCTCAATCAACCGCTCGCGTTTCAACAATCCCTCGGCCTCGATCTCCTTCAGGCTTTGGCTGATATGGTCGATAAAGCTTTGATCTGTCATGGCCGGCGCGCCCCCCTGTCAGTGCAGAAATGATCCCTTGATCCCGGCCTGGGCCCGAAAGCTTTGCTGCCGTTGAAGGGCTAAGCGCGCTGAAAGGGCGCAGCCAACCTGTCATAGGTTTCCAACCTTGGGTTCATCGCCACACCCTGCCCGGCCCGAACGCCCGGCGTCAATGCTTGCGCGATATTTTGGTGAAAATCGGCCTCTTTGGCCTCAGGTGCCGCAAAAGGTCACGTAATCGCCAAAGCCTGAGGGGGCCGCAAGCGCATAGGCCTCGCGCCCCTGCACCTCGCCAAAGGGCCTGCGCACCTGTGCAACCAGTGCATGAAACGGCGCCATATCCCCCGATTCGGCCGCCTGCAAAGCCGCCTCAACCAGATGATTGCGCGGGATGACCACCGGATTGACCAAAGCCCGCTCGCCACCTCGGGCGCGCCAACGCATCAGCCAGTCCTTGATCGCGCCCTGTTGGGCAAACAGCGCCAAAAACGCCGCCTCCGGCCCGCCCAGCCGATAAAAGGCCTGCGTCCAATCCACGCCCGCAATCGCTGCCAGAAAATCATTGGCCAAGGCCGCGTCTGCGGCCTCTTCGCCCGGCAACCCCAGTTTCGCGCGCAGAATCGCCAGCCACTCTTGCTGATACAACGCCTCGATCTGCCCCAACCGCTCATTCGCGAGATCCACCGCGCGGTCTTGGTCCGCGTCGATCAAGGGCAACAACGCCTCGGCCAGACGCGCCAGATTCCACCCCAGAATCACCGGCTGATTGCCATAGGCATAGCGGCCCTGCCGATCAATCGACGAAAACACCGTGCCGGGATCATAATTTTCCATAAAGGCACATGGGCCGTAATCTATCGTTTCCCCCGACAGCGCCATATTGTCGGTGTTCATCACCCCATGCACAAAGCCAACGCCCATCCATTGCGCGATCAGCCGCGCCTGTCGCGCCATCACTGCATCAAACAGCCCCAGCGCGCCCTCGGCGCCCGGAAAGTGCCGCGCGATGGTATAGTTGGTCAGCGCCTCCAGCTTATCGGTCTCGCCACGTGCGGCGTAAAACTGAAAGCTGCCGACGCGAATATGGCTCGCCGCCACCCGCGCCACCACGGCGCCGGGCACAAGGCCCTGATCGCGGCGAATCTGCTCGCCGGTTGTCACCACCGCCAAACTGCGAGTCGTGGGAATCCCCAGTGCAGCCATCGCCTCGGAAATCACATATTCGCGCAACATCGGCCCCAAGGCCGCCTTGCCATCGCCGCCGCGCGCAAAAGGCGTGCGCCCCGAGCCTTTCAGTTGCAAATCCCAGCGCCGCCCGTCCGGCCCCAGAAATTCGCCCAGCAAATGCGCCCGCCCGTCGCCAAGCTGTGCCGAGAACCCGCCAAACTGATGGCCCGCATAGGCCAAAGCCGCCGGATCAGCGCCCGGCGGCACCTCGGCCCCCGAGAGCCACTCGGCGGACTTGGGCATCTCACCCAGACCCAAGCTTTCTGCAAGCTCTTGATTGTAAACTGCCATACGCGGATTAGGCGCACGATCCGGCGGCAGGCGCAAAAAACACCCCGGCAAATCGCGCACAAAGCTGTTGTCGAATGTGATCATGCCGCTCCCCTTTTCAAGCCAAGGATATGGCCAACCCTGCGCGGCAAGGCAAGCCATCGGTCGCAACACGTATCTGTTATGAAAGTGGTCGGGGCGAGAGGATTCGAACCCCCGGCCTACGGTACCCAAAACCGTCGCGCTACCAGACTGCGCTACGCCCCGACGAGGTTCTCCTACTGTGCTTTTGCGCGATTGAAAAGCAGATATCCGCTATTCTTGCGAACAACTCCAAACAGCGCGGTCCGAGGCGATCAAAGAATGGCGCATCACCGCCCCCGGAGCGATGCCAAGCCGCTTGGCCAGACCGCCGTTGATCTCCAAAACAAAGGCCACGCCCTCGCCGCCATCCAGCGGGGTGGTGTCTTGTGGAATGGCGTTTTCTTGAACCGCGCTCACGCGGCCGGTGTCATCTGCAAAGATCATATCCAAGGGGATCAGCGTGTTCTTCATCCAGAACCGCGCGTGTTTCGGCGGATCAAACACAAACAGCATCCCGGCAGAAGTGGCCAGCTTTTCGCGATACATCAAGCCCTTGGCCTGTTCGTCGCGCGTTGTCGCCACTTCAACATGAAACCTCGAAATGCCGACAGCACCGCGCAATTCAACCGTATCGGGCAAACACTCGGCCAAGAGGGGCCCGGCCAAAGCCAGCCCCAAGAGGGCCAATCCTAATGTCGAACTGCGGCTTCCCATGATAACACCTGCACTGCCATCCTGCCGCGTTTGCCGTCGATGATCCGCAAACTGACGGCCTCTCCCGCCTGTAAATCGGCAAAACCGGAATGGCGCAAGACCTCGATGTGAATGAACACATCATCCGGGCGGCCAAAAACAAGGGCAAAGCCAAAGCCCTTGCCCTTGTCGAACCATTTCACCCGTGCAGGCTCCATCGGCAGGGCAAGCAGCTCTTCAGGGCTTGCCTGCTCTTGCTCGTCCCCCATCATCACCATACCGCCCGGAGGCGGCTCTATGCTCAATACTTCCACCGCCTGAACGCCGCGTGAAGTTTCCTGAACCAGCACCGAAATACTGGCACCATCGGCAACCGAGCCTTGGCCATAGTTCCGCAAAACATTGGCATGCAGCAAGATATCCGCATGCCCGTCCTCGGTAACAATAAAGCCAAACCCTTTGCCGGGATCGAACCACTTCACCCGACCATGCACTGTAAGCAAGGTCTTGTTCTCTTCTGTCATTGCTAGAGCCGCGTCCCCAGATAAAGCCCCATTCCCTTAGTCATGCCAACATTCATCCAGCACTTGCAAGCGCAATTTTTCCTGTATTTCGGCACACTTCCATTCACGAAGCGTGAAATTCAGGGGCTTAGACGGGTAATTTTCCACGCCATTTCAGGGGCTTCCCGGCGCCAGCAAAACCGGTCATGCAGCCGAAACGCGCCATCGGCCCAGAATTCGATTTCCAGCGGCGTGATCCGAAATCCGCCCCAAAACGGCGGCCGCTTTGGCATCGGCCCGTGGGTCGCAGTTACCTTTGCAACCTCTGCCATCAGCGCGCCGCGCGAAGACAACTCTTGCGATTGCATCGACGCCCAGGCCCCAAGGCGTGATTTCAGGCTGCGTGAGGTGTAATAGGCATCCGCCTGCGGCCCCTCTTCGCGGCTGACCAGCCCGCGCACCCGAATCTGTCGGCGCAGCGATTTCCAATGCAGCACAAAGGCCGCCTTGCCCGAGGCGGTGATTTCACGCCCCTTGGCGCTGTCATAATTGGTGTAAAAAACGAATGCCGCTGCCTCGATTTCCTTCAATAGCACCATCCGCACATTCGGCAAACCGTCCCGATCCACACTTGCCAAAGCAATCGCATTGGGATCATTGACTTCAACCGCTTCGGCCTCTTTCAGCCAGCTTTGCGCGATCTTAAACGGATCATCGCCCGCGAAAATTCCTGTTCTGTCCATTTTGCCATCCTTGCGGCCATCGCCGCGCCTTGATGCAAGGCAACCTTTGCCCTACACAGCGAGTTCAGGAATAGGGTGGGCGGGGAAGACCGAATGTCAATTGCAGTTGTGACCGGCGGGCTGATGGCCGGCAAGCGCGGCCTGATCATGGGGCTGGCCAATGACAAATCCATCGCCTGGGGCATTGCCCAGGCATTGGCCGCCCAAGGTGCCGAAATGGCGTTTTCCTATCAGGGCGAGGCGCTGAAAAAGCGGGTTCAGCCGTTGATTGCCTCGATCGGCATGTCGGAAATGGTCGAATGTGATGTGGCCTCGGACACCTCGATCGACGCGCTTTTCGCGCATCTGTCGCAAATCTGGGGCAAGATTGATTTTCTGGTCCATGCCATCGGCTTTTCCGACAAGAACGAGCTGCGCGGCGGTTATGTTGAAACCAGCCGCGCGAATTTCGCGATGACGATGGATATCTCGGTCTATTCCTTCACCGCCGTGTGCCAGCGCGCCTGTGCGATGATGCCCGATGGCGGCTCGCTTCTCACCCTGACCTATTACGGCGCCGAAAAGGTGATGCCGCATTACAATGTGATGGGCGTTGCCAAGGCCGGGCTGGAGGCAAGCGTGAAATATCTTGCCGAGGATCTGGGTAAAAACGGCATCCGTGTGAATGCGATTTCGGCAGGGCCGATCAAGACGCTGGCCGCGTCAGGCATCGGTGATTTCCGCTATATCATGAAGTGGAACGAGCTGAACTCGCCGCTCCGCCGCAACGTCACGCAAGAAGAGGTCGGCAAGGCCTCGCTTTACCTGCTGTCCGATCTGGGCTCGGGCACCACCGGCGAGAACCTGCATGTCGATGCAGGCTATCACGTGGTTGGCATGAAGGCCGTCGATGCCCCCGATATCGACGTGGTGACGGGCCGCAAGGAATGAGCCTTTCCGCCTTTCTGGCCGCCTATTTCCTGCACCTGATCGCCGCTGCCTCACCGGGCCCTGCGGTGCTGATGGCCGCACGGATCGGTGTCACCGAAGGGCTTAAAACCGGAGCTTACCTCGCCATAGGCATCGGCTTGGGCGCCCTGTTCTGGGCGGTTTCGGCAATGTTCGGACTGGCTGTGCTGTTCAAACTCGCCCCCGCCCTGCTCTGGGGCTTCAAGCTGGCGGGCGGGCTCTTCCTGATCTGGATCGCGCTGCAAATGTGGTTGCATGCCCCTGAGCCGCTTGCCAGCGCCAGCACGCAAACGGCAAGATCACCGCTCTCCGCCCTGCGTCTTGGCATTGTCACCCAGCTTTCCAACCCCAAACCCGCCGTCTTTTTCGGCGCGGTCTTTGTGGGCACCGTTCCGCCCCATGCCACCGCCCCTGCGCTTGCGCTGTTGCTGCTGGCGATATTTCTGAACGAATTTGCTTGCAACGTGCTTGTGGCCCGGCTCTTTTCCTATGACCGGACGCGCCGCACCTATGCCAGACTGAAAACCACCATCGACCGCAGCTTTGGCGGCATCTTGGCCCTGTTGGGCCTCAAGATCGCCGCCACTTAAGGACATCGCCATGAACGACCGCCTGCCGCATGAAAAAGGCTTTCACGTCTCTTGGGACCAGATTCACCGCGACGCCCGCGCTTTGGCCTGGCGGCTGGATGGCAAGGGCCCCGGCGAGGGCGGGGCGTGGAAGGCCGTGGTCGGCATCACCCGTGGCGGCCTTGTGCCCGCAATGATCGTCAGCCGCGAGTTGGATATCCGCACCGTCGATACCATCTCGGTCAAAAGCTATAACCACCAAAGCCAGGCAGCCGCGTCGGTGATCAAATCTCCTCAGGCCGAGTTGATGGGCGACGGCACCGGGATCTTGATTGTCGATGATCTGGTGGATAGCGGCAAAACGCTGGAACTGGTGCGCAACCTTTACCCGCGCGCCCATTTCGCCACCGTTTACGCCAAGCCCTCGGGCAAGCCGATGGTTGACAGCTACATCACCGAAGTGTCGCAAGACACCTGGATTTTCTTCCCTTGGGACATGGCCTTGCAATATGTCCAGCCCTATCGCGGGACCGATTGACACCCCTATGTTGAAGCAAAACGCCTATCGCCTCGCCCGCTGGCTGCACGGGTTGTTCGAGGCCAGCCTGTTGATCAAGGGCCTTTTGGCCGCCTCCGAGGCCGCCTCGGGCCTTGGCCTGCTGCTGACCCCAAACAGCATGATCCAGAACTTTGTCGATTGGATGACGCGCAACGAATTGACGCAAGAACCCACCGATGCAATGGCGCAGTGGGTTTCGCATCTGGTGCAAAGCCTGTCGATCCAGACCCAGCATTTCTATGCGCTTTATCTGATGGGCCATGGCTTTTTGAAACTGATCATGGTGCTGCTGCTGCAAAAACGGGTGATCTGGGCCTATCCGGCGTCGATGGTGGTTCTGGCCGG
>CBDUEF010000082.1:0-9232 GCA_965366095.1 uncultured Cypionkella sp.
GGGCTGATACTGCGCAATATAGGGTGCAACGCTGGCCACAACAAGAACGCAGAACGGAACGCCCATGCTTGCCCCTTTCGCCTGCCACCCCGACCAATCGCGCGGCCGCCTGCACGAAGAGCGCATGTCGTCCTTCCGCTCGCCGTTTCAGCGCGACCGCGACCGCATCATTCATTCCAGCGCGTTCCGCCGCCTGAAACACAAGACCCAAGTCTTCGTCGAACACGAAGGCGATCTTTACCGCACCCGCCTGACCCACACAATCGAGGTGGCGCAGGTGGCGCGCACCATCGCGGGCGTGCTGGGCCTGAACACCGATCTGGCCGAGGCCATCGCGCTGGCGCATGATCTGGGCCACACCCCCTTTGGCCATACCGGCGAGGATGCGCTTGCCGCCCTGATGGCCCCCTACGGCGGCTTTGATCACAATGCCCAAGCCCTGCGCATTGTCACCAGCCTTGAACGCCACTACGCCGATTTCGACGGGCTGAACCTGACATGGGAGGCGCTTGAAGGCATCGCCAAACATAACGGCCCCGTCACCGGCCCCAATGCCGATGCCAAGCACGCAGGCCCACTTCCCTATGCCCTGGCAGCGGTCAACGCCGAATGGGATCTGGAGCTGCACACCCATGCCAGCGCCGAGGCGCAAGTGGCCGCCATCGCCGATGATGTCGCCTATTCGCACCACGATCTGCACGACGGTCTGCGCTCGGGCCTGTTCGATGAGGCCGATCTGATGCAACTGCCCGTCACCGGCCCGGCCTTTGCCGAGGTTGATGCGCTTTACCCCGGCCTTGAGAAAATGCGCCGCCGGCATGAGGCGTTGCGCCGGGTGTTTGGCCGCATGGTCGAGGATGTGATCGCCGTGGCGCAGGGCCGGCTTGAGGCGGCGCAACCGAAATCGGTTGACGATATCCGCCATATGGGCACCACGATCATCCGCTTTTCCAAACCGCTCTATCAAGACCTCAAGGCGATCCGCTCGTTTTTGTTCACCCGCATGTATCGCGCGCCTTCGGTGATGGTCGAGCGCGCCCGCGTCACCGTGGTGTTGAACGATCTATTCCCGCTCTTTCTTGCCAATCCCTCGCTTTTGCCCGAAGAATGGCACCTGGAAATCGAAGCCCTGCCCGATGACACCAGCCTTGCGCGCATGGTGGCCGACTATGTTTCGGGCATGACCGACCGCTTTGCCTTGGCCGAACACGACCGTCTTTTCCCCTGATCCAAAGGACCGATCTTGCCCGAAATTGACATCGGACTGAACCCGATCCTTGCCTTCGCCCTTGTCGGCGTTGCCGGTGTCGGCGCGCAATGGCTGGCGTTTCGCTGGCGGATGCCCGCCATCGTCTTCATGCTTTTGGCGGGGATCGTGCTTGGCCCCGTAACCGGGATTTTCATCCCGCATCGTGATCTTGGCCCGCTGACCGAGCCGATGATTTCCATCGCCGTCGCGGTCATTTTGTTCGAGGGCGGGTTGTCGCTGAACTTCCACGCCCTTGGCGATGCCAAAGGCGGCGTGCTGCGGCTGGTGCTGATCGGCGCGCCCTTGGGCTGGATTGCCTCAACTTTGGCGCTGCGTTACGGTGCCGGTCTGGGCTGGGAGTCCTCAACCGTTTTCGGCGGCATCATGATCGTGACGGGCCCCACGGTGATCGCGCCCTTGCTGCGACAGGCACGGCTTGCGCCGCGGCCTGCGTCCTTGCTGCAATGGGAGGCCATCGTCAATGATCCCATCGGCGCGCTGGCCGCAGTGCTGGCCTTTGGCATCATTCAGGTGCGCGCCACCAGCATTGATCTGACCACGGCCACCTGGCATTTCGTCCTTGGCATCGCCTGTGCGCTGCTGATCGGCTATCTGGCCGGGCGCGGCCTTGTTGCGGCCTTTCGCCGGGCCTTGGTGCCCGAATATATGAAGGTGTCAGTGCTGTTTGTCATGGTGCTGGCGGTCTTTGCCGCCACCGATTGGATGCTGCATGAAAGCGGGCTGCTGGCCGTAACAATCATGGGGCTGGTGATCGCCAATGCCGATCTTCCGTCTTATATCGAGCTGCGCCGTTTCAAGGAACATGCCACCAACTTGCTGGTGTCGGGGGTGTTCATCTTGCTGGCGTCAAATCTGAACATCGCTTCTATCGCGGCGCTGGATCTGCGCGCGCTGCTGTTTTTGGCCATGGTGATTTTGATCGCGCGGCCCTTGCCGGTGCTGATCGCGCTGGCGGGAAGTGCGATCCCGTGGCGCGAGCGTTTGCTTGTAGCCTTTACCGGGCCACGTGGCGTGGTGCTGATGGCGGTGGCCGGGCTTTTTGGCGAGCAATTGGCCACGCTTGGCGTAGCGGATGCCGACAGGATCGCGCCGCTGGCCTTTGTCTTGGTGGCCGCAACTGTGGTGCTGCACGGCTTTGGCCTTACCCCCTTTGCGCGTGCGCTGGGCCTGCGGGCTGCCGAAACCCCCGGCGTGATGCTGGTGGGTGGCTCGCCCTTTACCACCGAGCTGGGCCTTGCCTTTCAAAAGCTTGAGGTGCCGGTGCTGGTCACCGATCCCAACCCCGGCCACCTGATCCGCCCGCGCGTGGCCGGTCTGCCGGTGTTTTACGGCGATATCCTGTCCGAGGCGGCCGAGCATCAGATTATCTTTCTGGGCTATAAGATCATCCTCGCCGCCACCGATAACGATGCCTACAACACCCTTGTGACCACCGATCTTGCGCCTGAATATGGCCGCGAAAACGTCTGGCAATTGGGCCGGGCCAAAAATGGCAGCGCCCGCCATGCCTTGCCTTCTACGCTGGGCGGCCAAATGCTGGGGCAGGGCGCGCCGCTTGATGATCTGAATTTGCGCCTAAGCGAAGGCTGGACCATCCGCACCTCGCGTCTGACCGAGGATTTTACTTTTGAGGCCTGGCAGGAAAAGCGGGTGAATGCGGTCTTGCTGGCTCGCGTCTCGGCCTCGGGTGCGGTGCAACTGCTGCGCAGCGGCGATAAGATAAAATCGCTGCCCGGCACCCGTCTGATATCGCTGGTGCCCCCCCAAACCACGCCGGTGGGCGGCGCAGGGGATCAGGCCCCAATCGTTAAGGAAACCTAAACGCTACAGGCTAAGGTGCTGAAATCATTGATCTGGAAGAGTGTCGCACAGGCGCGCTCCTATTTCTCGGCCCGAAACGCCGCCCACCAGATCAAGGCCAAGGCCAGCGAGGCAATCACATTCCACCCCGCCATTGAAACGCCCATCATCGACCAGGCAATCGCATCGCAGCGCACCGGGGCGGCCACGATCACGTCAGGATTAAGCAGGTCCGCCGTGCTGATCCCGGCAATCGAATTCCCGGTGCAAGAGGCCAGCCCCTCCCACCATTTTTGCTCGACGCCCACATGAAACACCCCGATCCCCGCCGTGGCCAGCGCCGCCGCCATCCCCAGCAAGGCCCAAAGCCGCCCGCCGATGATCAGCGCCAAAACCCCGATCAACACCGCCGCCGCATGGGGCCAACGCTGCCAAAGGCACAGCTCGCACGGGGCCATCCCGCCCAGATATTGAAAGCCGAACGCCCCGGCCAGCAAACCGGCCGAGCCAAGGGCCGCAAGCAAGATCAACAATTTCCGCTGGGTTTTCATCACAGATACCTCACCGCCAAAAAGCCACCCAAGAGTAACGCCATCGCCAGGCTGAACATCAACCCCAAACGCCGCTCGATAAAGTCTTTGATCGGCGCGCCGAATTTCCACAACAGCGCCGCCACCAAAAAGAACCGGATCCCCCGCGCCACGATCGAGGCCAGCATGAACACCGTCAGGTTCAGCCCCGTCACCCCCGAAAGGATGGTGATCACCTTGTAAGGAAACGGCGTCACCCCCGCAATCAACACAGCCCAAGCCCCCCACTGATTATAGTTGGTCTTGAATTGATCAAACAGCACATCCTTGCCGTAAAAGGCCAACACCGGCTGTCCGATACTGTCAAAGAAGGCCGCGCCAATCCAATAGCCCAACATCCCGCCCAGAACCGAAGCCACCGTCGCCACCCCGGCGATCCAGAACGCCCGGCGCGGGGCGGCAACGATCATCGGGATCATCAAGATGTCTGGTGGGATCGGAAAGACCGAGCTTTCAACAAAGGCCACAAAGGCCAGCGCCCAGATCGCATAGCGATGCTCGGCCAGTTGGATCGTCCAGTTATACAATGCGCGGATCATCCCGGCCCCCTCGTTCTCAGTGCAAGCCTTCACCACGCCCGCCGCCACAGGTCAAGCACAAGCAGGTTGCGCCGGGCGGCCCGCCGACTATGCTGCGGTCAAGTTACAGTGTTTGGGGGTGAAACATGGAATGGCGCGGTCGCAGAGGCAGCAACAACATCGAGGATCGTCGCACTCAATCCGGGCGCAGCGCGGCAGGGGTTGGCAAACTGGGCGGGTTTGGTTTGGTGGCCGTGCTGGTGATCGGGTATTTCCTTGGCATTGATGTGACGCCCCTGTTGAATGATCCGGGCGCAATGCAAAGCGGCCCCAGCACTGAAATGACACAGGCGGATAAGACCGAAGGTCAGTTTGTCTCGGTTGTGCTTGCCGATACCGAGGAAATCTGGACCCGCATTTTGCCGCAACAAACCGGGCGCGCCTACACCCCTGCGACTTTGGTGCTTTACAAAGGCGTCACCGATTCCCCCTGCGGTGATGCCTCGGGTGCTACGGGGCCTTTTTATTGCCCGGGCGACAAGAAGGTCTACCTCGACACCGCGTTCTTTACGACTTTGGAAAATCAACTCGGGGCGAAAGGAGATTTCGCCAGCGCCTATGTTGTGGCGCATGAAGTCGCCCATCACGTTCAGGATGTGTTGGGTTATCTGGGCAAGGCCAACGACCAACGCGCAAGGGTTTCCACCGATCAAAGCAATGCGATTTCGGTGCAGATCGAGTTGCAGGCGGATTGTTTTTCGGGAATCTGGGCGCGAGAGGTCCAAGCGCAATTTGGGTCAATCCAGAAAGGCGATTTCGAAGAGGCGGTGAACGCCGCGCGCCAGATCGGCGATGACACGCTTCAAAGAAACGCGGGGCAAAGGCCGATGCCGCATACCTTCACCCATGGCACCTCGGAGCAACGCTCCAGATGGTTCATTACCGGGCTGCGTTCCGGGAAAATTTCGGCATGTGACACCTTTGGTGCAAACGCGCTCTAAGGGCTGTTGACGTCGCCAACGAGGGCGGCTAAACCGCCGCCATGGCCAAGATTTACGTCTTTGGCCTTACTAATGTGAGCCTCTCAATGGCAATTGAGCGACTCGGTGCCCAACCGCTACCAGGTTGGGCATGAAGGATGCGGGTGTGGCGGAATGGTAGACGCGGCAGACTCAAAATCTGTTTCCGCAAGGAGTGTCGGTTCGAGTCCGACCACCCGTACCAACTTTTGGGTTGGTTGAACTCGGTTTGCGAAATTTCAGACAGCGCGCTATGCCAGTGTTCGGTGCCGGAGATTGCCACAGGGTGCTGGTCCGCAACGCATGGGTCTGACCCTGTCCTTTGCCTTTTTTCAAATCCTTATGAACGGTCCCGGCCTTAATTGTTTTGCCCAAGGCCCGATGATTCGGCAATTTTCAAGGTTAACAGTGGCTTGCTTCGAACCAGTTTAGCGATATGGCTTTGATTGGACCAATATTGGCAACGCCGTTCGACCAAATGTGGAAAAAAAATGGTCGGATTGTGTTTTATGGTTAACAAAAAACCTAGCAGATAGATTGTGCTGAAAAATGCAACAAGTGTTTGCTCGAAGCTATTTGCTTTTTTGAAATTTAGGTTTTTGGGCCGTTTTTGGCAGAAGCTCGTCAATAGCCGTGCGAGCACAGTTTCGATTATGGAAACAAGTCGGATAAGGAAGCGCGCCTTTCCCTGCTGAAAGTATAATGATATGTGCAGACATAATGGGCCGACGGCCACAAAGTTGTCTTTTTTCACTTTTCGTAAGGCTTAACAGACGGTATCTATTGGATGTCTTTCTGGGTGAGACAGTTTGGCCGTGGGGGCGGTCGTTCTGTGGTGTTGCGTCGCAAGATGCAAAGTAGAATGAAGAGTCTGCCAAATTTCGGACCGTAAGGTCTGATACATTTCCCGAAACAGGGGCGGATCAACGGGTCATTTGACCCGATAACTCTTTGTTGCCTTCACACCTCATAACGGCAGGTCGCTATGGCGTCAGGTTCCGGCAGTGCTGGAGATCACGCCAAGTTGTGGCTGTCCGGCGTTCGGTCAGCGCGGAATTTGGATCGGACTGGGACAGGGGTCCCTATCCCACTGCCTTTTTGGAGTAACGAAGATGCCGATTTTTGCACTATATAACTTCAACGATGCCGGCACCACTGCAGCCGATAGTGCGCTTGGCAACGGAGCCCAGAACGGCACCTACCTCAACGGGGCTGCCGCCTCAGGTGGGCAGGCCGTGCTGGACGGTCAGAACGATATTGTGAAGATTTACCACGATCCAACATTCCAGTTGGATCAGGGAACGATGAACATTGGTTTCACCCTGGCGGATCAACCGCTTACACATCTGCAAACCGTCGTGTCGCGTGACAGTGTCGGCGAGACCGCTGGTGGGTATCATGTTGATATTCTTGCCAATGGCTCGGTTGTTGTCAGCCACGAAACCCCGACGGGCACGGTAACTTTCGGCACCGACGCCGGATTTGCATCTCCGGGCGACAATATCAATCTGACCTATTCGTGGGACCAAGGCGGGACCGGCGGGCAATTGAGCATCAACAATGCGACGTCGGGAGAAAATTTTAACCGCCCGGTTCCTGATACCGTGACCATGGATATGGGCAACATCAATCAGCCTTGGGTTATTGGCGCAGGTCAATCGCTGTCGACCCCCGATGTTTTGAACGACATCAATCAGCATTTTGCCGGCACTATTGAAACGTTTTCACTCTCCAACACCGTCGACAATTGCAATCATGGCAATGATGACCCGGTGGCAAATCCTGACTCGGCGACCACGACCGTCGGCGTTCCCGTGGTTGTCGATGTATTGGCCAATGATACCGATCCGAATGGCGATACGCTTACCGTGACCGGCACACCGACTTCGGCCCATGGAGTTGTGGGAGTCAACCCGAACGGATCGCTGACCTTTACACCGGATGCGGGATTTACCGGCCAGACGACCATCACCTATCATATCAGCGACGGCCATGGCGGCTCGGATGAGGGCACCGTGACGGTGACGGTCAACCCAACTTCGGGTGGGCGTGATGGGATTGTCAGCGGAACGCCGGGCAACGATCTGATCGACACCTCTTACACTGGTGATCCTGATGGGGATCGAGTGGATGCGGGCGACGCCATTCTTCCTGGTGACGCACCGAATGATGACCGGATTGTCGCAGGGGCTGGCAACGACACGGTTCATGCCGGGCTTGGCAATGATCTGGTCGATGGCGGCACCGGCAATGATGTGCTTGAGGGCGGCGACGGCAATGACACGATGTTCGGCGGCGCGGGTGATGACACGCTGGATGGCGGCCGTGGAAACGACGTGTTGTTTGGTGGCGACGGCAATGATCTTGTCAACGGCGGCAGCGGCAATGACGTGATCGACACCAGCGGTGGTGGCTCTGCGCCCTTGCCGGATCAAGGTTATCCGGGGCTCTATCCTTCGGATGCGAACCCGACCAATGATCTCGACACCGTTTACGGCGGGGCCGGCGACGACACGATCACAACCGGTGACGATGCGGACTTGATCTACGGTGGACGCGGCAATGACGTGATCGACGCCGGTTTCGACAATGACACTGTCTATGGGGGCCTTGGCAACGATACGATCATTGGCGCCGAGGGTGCGGATGTCATCTATGCGGGGCAGGGTGATGACGTCGTTTATGGTGGCTACGGACCGGGCGTGCCGGATGCGGTGAACATTCCCGATAACGCTGGCGATCTGTTGCCGGGCAATGGCAATGACTTCATCGACGGCGGCATGGGCAATGACACCATCTTCGGGATGGATGACGATGACACCATCTACGGTGGTCAGGGCAATGACGTTATCGACGGCGGCATTGATGATGACCTGATCTATGGCGGCCTTGGCGACGACATCCTGATGGGTGGTCAAGGCAATGACACCGTCGATGGTGGCCAAGGCAATGACTCGCTTGTTGGCGGCGATGGCGATGATGTGATGACCGGTGATGCCGGGAACGATACATTCGTCGGCGGCGCTGGTGCTGACACCATGAGCGGGGGCGGTGACCGTGACCTGTTTATCGGTGGCGGCATCGGGGATGTTGTCGATGGCAACGAAAACGGTGACGATTACGACACGCTTGATCTGAGCGGTGCCGGGCCGCTGCGGGTGAACTACGATCCGAACAATCCCGAAAACGGCACGGTCGATTTCCTTGATGCGGATCGCAATGTGGTCGGCTCGATGACATTCACCAATATCGAGAATGTCATTCCTTGCTTTACGCCGGGAACGATGATTGCAACGCCAAAAGGCGAAGTGCCGGTTGAAACCCTGAAAGCCGGTGACAAGATCATCACCCGCGACAATGGCATTCAGGAAATCCGCTGGACGGGTCGCAAAGATATGGGGTGGCACGATCTGGTTGCAAACCCGCATCTGAAGCCGGTTTTGGTGCGTCAGGGCAGCCTGGGCAATGGTTTGCCCGAGCGGGACATGATGGTCTCTCCAAATCACCGCCTGTTGGTGGCCAATGATCGCACAGCGCTTTACTTCGACGAGCATGAAGTGCTGGTCGCGGCCAAGCATCTGGCGGCGGGCAAGGGGATCCATGCGGTTGACTCGGTGGGAACCACCTATATCCACTTTATGTTTGATCGTCACGAAGGGGTGCTGTCGAACGGGGCCTGGACCGTAAGCTTCCAGCCCGGAGATTACACGCTGAAAGGAATGGGCAATGCCCAGCGTTCGGAGATATTTGATCTCTTCCCCGAACTGAAAACCGAAGCTGGCCTAGAGGATTACAGCGCCGCCCGTCGCACGCTGAAACGCCACGAGGCTTTGCTGCTGGTTAAATAACGGTTTATGCAGCGCGGAAAGGGTTTGCACGAAAAGGCACCGCTTCGCACAGAAAAAGGGGCTCCGTTCGGGGCCCCTTTTTTGTTGTTGCGTCGCATGTGATGTGGCGGGCTCAACCCCGCATCCGCGCGCCCTCGGCCTCAAAAAAGGGGGGCAGATGAACCTTTGCTTTTCGACGTTCCCCCAA
>CBDUEF010000083.1:0-9128 GCA_965366095.1 uncultured Cypionkella sp.
TTGCACTTGGTTCCTATTGTACGCGGGGTGCATGGTTGCAGGCACCAATTTGCTTCCTCGTGGAGACACGTTCGAGGGCGGCGCGCCAATCAAACCCAACTGCACACTTGGGGGCTTGGTTGGGGGTCAGTAAGGTGATGAGCCTTTAAGTATCTGACTTTAAGCGCATAAAGTTAGAAGGTGGCAGCCCGTAGGGGAGTCGAACCCCTCTTGCCTGGTTGAAAACCAGATGTCCTAACCGATAGACGAACGGGCCACTGCGGCGCTGAATAGGCGAGGTTGGCGCCTAGAGCAAGAGGGAATTTGTACCCTCAGCGGTCGATTTTTGCTGCCATGATGGCAATTGCTTCCTGATAGACGCTGGCGGCATTCCATTCCTTGATCACCGGGTAATTCGGCTCACCTTTTTGATAGCCTGCTCCGGCGCGCCAACCCTTTTGTGCCAGATAATTGGCTGTTGAGGCCAAAGCATCGGCCGAATCGTTCAGATTGATCACCCCATCGCCATTGCCATCAACGCCGTAGCGCAGGGCGTTGCCGGGCAGGAATTGGGTATGGCCCAACTCGCCATGCTTGGCCCCGATCGAGGCGGGGCTGATGATGCCGCGATCCACCAATTGAAGCGCCGCGATCAGGTGCGGCGTGAAGAAATCCGAGCGGCGGCAATCATAGGACAGGGTGGCAATGGCCGAAACCACGTTGGTATCGCCCATAAAGCCGCCAAAGCCGGTTTCCATACCGTGGATCGTCAGGATCACGCCTGCGGGCACGCCGTATTTCGCCTCAAGCCCGGCATAAAATTTGGGGTTCTTGGCCTTGCGGGCGCGGCCCTGTTTCACAATCGTATCCGCCCCGCGCACCTTGAGGAATTTCTCGATGGTGTATTTGAAACTCTTTTGGTTGCGGTCGGCGGATATGGTGGCTTTGGAATAGCTGGCCCCTTGCAGCGCGGCGAGGCCTTTGGGGCCAACGCCTGCGGCTTTGGCCTCGGCGGCGATCTGGGGTTTCCACGCCTCAAACTGGCCGCCATCATTGCTACAGGGTGCAGCCAGCGCGGGCAGGGACAGCAGCGGCAGGATCAGGGCGGCAAGGCGAAGGCTGGACAACAAAATCTTTACTCCGGTCAAGGTTTGTCTGGCACCTTATTGTGACGCCGCGCACATGCAAGCCCTGCCGTTCACTGTGCCGGTGACTGTGATTTTTCGGTGCGCTTTCATTTGCATGTCGCAATCGGAAGAGTATCGCGCGGGAAAAGATGGCCCGATGGTGGCGGACCGGGTGGAGAATTAAGATGGATCAAAAGGTTTGGGCGACGATGGGCATGGCGGGCTTTGCCGAAAGCCTGCGCTATAGCGACTTGCCGCCTGATGTGCTGCGGATATTGCGGCGCAGCTTTACCGACACGATGGGAGTGGCTGCGATTGGCTCGACCACCGATCTGGCGGCGATTGCCGGGCGCGGAGCGCTGGCGCTGTTTGGGCCGGGGAGTGCGGGGGCGTCGCGGATGCTGATGGATGGCCGCAGGGTCAGCCCGGCGGGTGCGGCGATGGCGGGCGCGTTTTTGGTGGACTCGGTCGATGCTCATGACGGCACCTCGCATAACAAGGGCCATGCCGGCTCGGCGATTTTTCCAGCCTTGCTGGCGGTGGCCGACACCATGCTGGCCGAAGGGCGCCAGATCACCGGGCAGGAGTTTGCCGTTTGGCTGGCGGTGGCCTATGAAATTTGTTACCGCGCGGGGCAGGTGCAACACGCGACCTGTGCCGATTATCACACCTCGGGCGCCTGGACAGCCGTCGGCGTGGCGGCGGCGGTGGCGCGGATGTTGGGTCTGGAGCGCAAAGCGATCCGCCATGCCGCGGGGATTGGCGAATATCACGGCCCGCGCAGCCAGATGATGCGCTGCATTGATCATCCGACGATGCTGCGCGACGGCGTTGGCTGGGGCTCGCCTTCGGGGGTGACGGCGGCCTATCTGGCGCGCGAGGGGTTCACCGGCGCCCCGGCGCTCACCTGTGAGGGCGAAGGGGCAGCACCCTTCTGGGCCGATCTCGGCAGCCGCTGGCTTTTGGTGGATCACACCCATTACAAGCCCTATCCGTGTTGCCGTTGGGCGCATCCTTCGATTGATGCGGCGCATGATCTGATGAAAAACAATGCCTTGCGGGCGGATGAAATTGAATCCGTGGAAATCCGCACCTTTCACAACGCCACGCGGCTTGCCGGACATGAGCCCAAAACCATGGACGAATTCGCCTATTCCATCGCTTTCCCGGTGGCGGCAATGATTGTGCGCGGGCAGGTTGGCGTGGCGGAAATGCGCGATGAGACATTGCGCGATCCCGATATCTTGCGGATCAGCCGGGCGACAGTTTTGATTGATGATCCCGAGTTGACGGCGCGCTCGGTTGGCAAACGCTGGGCGGCGGTGACGCTGAAAACCAAAGACGGCCGCGTCTTTGCTGACCCGCCCCGCAGCCCGCGTGGCGATACCGACATGCCGCTCTCGGATCTTGAGATCAGCAACAAGTTCCACCTATTTGCCGATCCAGTGCTGGGACGGGCCCGGGCCGACCAGATCGAGGCGCTGTCGGGCCGGTTCGATGGCTTGGATGCCGGAGAGTTTGCGCAATTGGTCGGATTGGTGCTGGAAAGACCAGAAAGCGGCCCGCGCGCTGCCGGGTAAATCCGATAGCCTGGGCTTTACCTTGCCAAGCCGCCCAAGTGATCCAATGCCTGCCTGAGGGCGCGCACCTTGGCGCTGTCTGTGCTGCGCGCGCCACTGGGCTGAAAGCCGAAATCGGTGATCTGCGGGTCATGTGGCGGCGGCAAAAGGGCCGAGGCCGAGGCGTGGATTTCCCGCAAAGGCAGTTGCTCGACGAAACGGGCAAGGTTCCCGCTGTTGACGCCACCGCCGGGCATAACGCTGATCCCGCTCCTCGCCATCTCGACAAGGCGGCCCAGCCCAAGCTCGGCACTCTTGGCGCCCCCCGATGAAAGCACCCGCTTTATTCCAAGGCTTTGGCACAGGTGCATCGCCTCGGCTACATCCGGCACCAGATCAATCGCGCGGTGCAGGGTGATATCTAGGCCGCTGGCCTGCGCAACCAATTCCGCCAGCGCATCCCCATCAAGGCGACCGTCCGGCAATGAGGCCCCGATGACCACCCCGGCAAGGCCTGCCGCGCGCACTGCGGCAATCTCGGCGCGCATCGCCTGCATTTCGGTGGATGACCAAACGAAATCGCCGGCACGCGGACGGATCATCACCATGGTGGGAAGGGCGGTTTCCGCCGCCAGCGCGATCAGCCCCGCCGAGGGGGTCAAGCCGCCCAAGCCAAGGGCTGCGCAAAGCTCGATCCGGTCAGCGCCGCCGGTTGCTGCGGCGCTTATGCCTGTGGCATCATCGACGCAAATCTCAAGAATGATCCGAGGCATTTTCACTCCGTTCCATAAAGATCAACAAGGTTGCCCCCACAACGCCAAGACAGCCAGATAAGATCGCCGTGGTGCCATAGCCGCCTAAGCCGGTGCCCAGCGCGAACACCCCCGCGCCCAAGCCTCCCCCCAGAAACATATTTACCGATAGCAAGGATGCCGACAGGCCGGGGCGGTCGCGGATCAGATCAAGCAGATAGCTGATCGGCAAGGACACAAGCGCTGCGGCGGAAAAACCCGCGATCAGACTGGCGGCATAAACCTGCCAAGGGGCGACCGCAAAGGCGATGGCGGAAAGATACACGAGGTAAAGGCTGGCTGCGATCAACAACGCTGGCAAGATCTGATGGCCCCGCACCGCCCAGGCCCAGAACACCATGAAAATCACCTCAAGCACCGCCACCAGCCCGACCAGAAAGCCAATATCCTCGGGCTGCCCGCCCGCCTGTCCGGTAACAATCAACGGCAAAACCGCTCCGTTCACATGCAGTACCTGTGAGATCAGCGCCACACCCAGCACGCGGCCCAAAAGCCGGGGCGCCACCAGAACGCGCAGATCTTTCAGGGCAGGGCGCGCCTTGGTAACCGGCGCGGGCTTGTCGCGCATGTCAGAGCCGCGCAGCCCCAACGCGATGGTGGCCGTGCAGGCAGCCGCGAAAGCCGCCGCAATTGCATAGGCCGGTATCATGCTGTCTTGGCCGCGCAGGGCCAGACCAACGACCCCCGGCACCATAACCCAAGCCAAAGAAATCATGATCCGCATCAAGGCATTGACGATGCGCGCCTCTTCTTGATCAAAATGGTCGCTTTGGGCGCGAACGGCGCCAAACAGCATCGCATTGGTCGCATGAAACAGCGCCAGCGGCCCTATCGTGGCCAAAGCATAGGTCAGCGGCGAGGGGAAGGCATAGATCACGCCATAGCCAATCAGACCAAAGGACGACACGAAGATCAGCGGCCCGCGATAGCTTTGGAACCAATCCGACAGAAACCCTGCCGCAATTGCCATGATGACATAGCCAATCGAGGCGGTCAGGCCGACCATCGCATAGGTTCTGTCCGAAAGACCCAGCTCACGGATTGCGACCATGGATTGATAGGGCGACGTGGCCGCGCTGGCAAAGCCATAAAGCAAAATCGCCAGCGCACTGGCGCGCACCACTGGATGCCGGCGCAAAAGGGCAGTCCATTGACCCATGATCAGCCCTTAAACCGCGCTGAGGGCTGCGGCCATGGCGTGAACTCCACGCGCGCCTCAAAAGGAACAGTTCCCGGTGCGCGGTGCAGGTTGGTCAGGCGTGGGATGTCTTGATTAACCACGCCGTCCGTCAGCGCCATCAGGTTGGGGTTGGCCAGCGGGGCGAGTTCTGGCGACAGATAGCCCGATTTCACCACCACCAGCCGCGCCGTGGCGGGGTTCAGGCCCAGAGCCGCGAAATCGGCCAAATCGTGATAGGGGCGGCGCTTGGCTGCCAGCACAAGGGTGATGCCGCCGATCTGCACCACGGATTGGGCGTCGGCAGGCGTGGCCCCGGTTTGCAGCCGCAGCACGGTGGCTTGGACCACGACGCGCACGCCCATCGGATCAAGGCTTGCGCCGATTTGCAAGGTAAGGGTCGCGCCCACACCTGCCGCAAAGCACTGCTCGACCGCCGGGCGGTCGGTGATGCCCGCCACAATCGCGTCCTGCCAATCCCGCTCGATCAGGGCAGAGAGCACATCGGCGCGGTCGCCAACCCCACCGCCGGTGGGATTGTCGCCACTGTCGGCCAGAATGACCGGTCGGGTCTGGCAGGCCGCAGCCTGCACCAGCATCGCGTCAAGCGGGCCAGTTTCGGGGCCGAAGCGAAAGTCATTGCGGGCCGCCCAGAAATCGGCGGCAATCTTGGCTGCGGCCCGTTCCGCCGCCGCATGGTCGGTGCCGGTCACAATCGCCGCCGCCGTCGCGCGCGGCTCGTCTGCCCAGACATAGCCGATCATCAGATCGGTGCGCCAAACGCCCGGACCCTCCAGCGCGGGCAGCGAGGCGTAAAGGCTGCGGCCCGGTTCATCCTCGGTAGAACTGCGTTCCCCCGGCAACAGCAGCGGCACCGCAACCCGCACCACGCCGGGACGCGCGCCGGTATCCAAGGCCTGCAACAGCATCGCATAGGCCGCGCGCATGGTTTCGGGCGTGTCGATATGCGGGGCGGTGCGGTAGGCGGCAAAGATGTCGATCTGATCGACGATCTTCTGGCTGACATTGCCGTGCAGATCATAGCTGGTGGCGATCAGCATATCCGGGCCAACCACTTCGCGCACCGCCGCAATCCAGTCGCCCTCGGCATCGAACATCCCCTCAACCTTGATCGCGCCGTGCATGGCCAGATAGACGCCATCCAGGGGCAAGGCAGCGCGCAGCAGGGTCAGAAACTCGGCCTTGAAGGCGTCGTAGGTGGTGCTCGCAACCGGGCCGCCGGGCACGGCGCGGGCATGAAGAAGTGGGGCGATCTCGGCCGGATAGTCGCGCAGAAAGGCGAAATAGTCGTGCGAGGTCAGGCCGTTGCCGCGCAGCACGCGGAAATCTTCCACCTGCATCAGAACGGGCGAATAGGTGGAGCATTCGGTATGGATGCCGCCGACAGCGATGCGCATGAGTCTTGTCCTTTGGTCTTTGGTCACAGTGTCGGGTGCCGCTTCACTTGGGCGGCAAAGCGCAGCCAGTCCTTGTGCGGGCTTTCGGTCCAAGCCGCCTCGGCCACTGCAGACAGGCGCGGGAAGACCAGATCGTTGAACCACGCCACCGTGGTGTAATGTTCGCACCAGATACAGGCCTGAATCCCGCGCATATGGGCGCGCAGATCGGCGGGGAAATCGCCCTCGGCCTCATAATGATATGTCTTGTGCGGCGTCACTGGCCCGGCCCAGCCCGCGCCGTTTTCCAGCCAATCGGGGCCTTGCACCATATCCAGATAATAGGCCTGACCTGGTGTCATCACCACATCATAGCCGGCCTTGGCGAGTTCGATGCCGACCTCTGGCTTTTCCCAAGCCATCAGCAAGGTGTCCTTGGGCGGCACACCGCCACCGTGTGCGACCTCATTCCAGCCGACCAGAACGCGACCGCGCGCAGTCAGCATCGCCTTGATCCGCGTCAGGAACCAGCTTTGCAATTCAAAGGTGCCGGACAGCCCCTCTTGCTGCATCAACACCCGCGCCTTGGGGCTTTCAAGCCACGCATTTCGGGCCACTTCGTCGCCGCCGATGTGGAAATAGCGCGAGGGGAAGATGGCGCATAGCTCGTCGATAATGGTTTCAAGGACGGTGTAGGTGGCGGGGATACCGGGGTTCCACGAGTTGTTGGGATAGCCCTGCACCGGGAAATAGCTGTTCGGAGGCTCGTCCGGGTCAACCAGCATCGGCAGCGCGGCCAGCACGCAGGCGGCATGGCCGGGGGTTTCAATTTCTGGCATCACGTCAATGCCAAGCCCCGCTGCATGGGCGACCAGTTGGCGCATCTGATCTTGGGTGTAATAGCCGCCGCTGCGCGCTGGGCCATCGCCAAGTTGCGGAAACATTTCGGGCGTGTCGGCGCTGCGATGCGCACCCGCGACCGTCAGTTCGGGATAGGCCTTGATCTCGGCGCGCCAGCCTTCGTCATCGGTCAGGTGCCAGTGGAACAGGTTCATCTTGTGCCATGCCAACAGATCAACCACGCGGGAAACCTGCTCAAAGCTCCAGAAATGCCGTGACACATCCAGATGACAACCGCGCCAGTCATAGCGCGGGGCGTCCTCGATGCGGCCCGAGGCCGGGAACTGGAATTTCGGATCGACAAAAGCGCCGTGTAGCATCTGCGCCAAGGACAGCAGGCCATAGCGCCGCCCTGCCTCGGTGCTGGCGGTCAGGGTGATGCTGTCGGCAAAGCTCAGACGGTAGCCCTCGGCAGCAAGGCTTGCGTCGGTGGCAAAGGCCAAGGCGCGCGCACCCAGCGCGGGCGACAGTTGGAACAGCCGTGGCGCAGTCGGAAACAGCCTTGCGTGTAGGGCATCGACCGACAGCATCAGCCGCAGGTCGGCGACACTGGCACCAGGGGCCGCGTAAAGGATCACCGGCGCCGCGCCGGGCATGCCCTCAATGTCATTGGGCCAAGGCAGCAGCGCAAAGGGCAGTGTCAGTTTGCCTGCGGGCAGGCGCGGTGGCGGCGGCAGGCTGGGGGCGACGTTGCCCTGCATCAGATCGCCGACCTGAACAGCGACATGCGTGCCATCCGCAAGGCTAACCCAAGCGGTTTTGGCGGCATCATTGCGGTGAAAAGCCGCGCGGAACATGCCCTCGGCTTCAAAGCGCCAGCTTTGCCCCGGCGCAAGCGTCATCGGGTCCAGCGGGGCGAACTGATGACAATTCGCGGTCCGCTTCACCAGCTTTGCGCCATAGATGTGATGCACTGGCATGACGCGGGTGATTGTGGTGACGGACAGGGTGAAATTGGTCAGATCCTCGTCACCCAGATTGGTCAGGGCAAGCTTCCATGTGCCCTCGGGCGCAGGGGTGGCGATCCAGGTGTTTTCAAGAAAAAGCGTCATGGCGGTTCCGATCAGTAGTCGTCAGATTGGCTGAAAGTGCGGGCAAGGGCGGGGATACCTGCGGTCAACCCGCAATCCACCGGCAGGCAGATTCCGGTGATGGCGGCGGCCAGCGGCGAGGCAAGAAACCCCACGGCATTGGCAACATCTTGGGGCGTTACGAGGCGGGCCAGCGGATAGTGGGCTGCAGCCTCATCAAAAACCCGTGGATTTGAGGCCGCGCGGGCCTCCCAGGCTTGGGTGCGCACTGTGCCAGGGGCCACGGAATTTGCCCGCACACCGTAGCGGCCATATTCAACTGCGATGCCGCGGGTCAGGTGGATCATCCCGGCCTTAGCCACCGAATAGGCGGGATGCCCGAACACGCCAAGGCCATTGACCGATGCAATATTGATCACCGAGCCTTTGGCCGCGATCAAGAGCGGTGCGAGGGCGTGGAACGTCATATAAACGCCATCGAAATTCAGCGCGCGATCCTTGGCCCACTGTTCGGGTGTTGTCTGATGCAAAGATACCGCCCAGGATGCGCCGGCATTGTTCACCAGCGTTGCAAGATCACCCAACCGGGCAAGATTTCCGGCCAGTTCGGCACAGCTTTCGGCTTGGGTTACATCAACCTGCAGGGCGGCAAAGCCCTCCCCAAACGCGGCAGCAGTCTTGTTTGCCGCATCAAGATCAAGGTCGGCGATCACCACAAGATCATGATCTTGACCCAACCGCAGGGCTATCGCTCTGCCGATATCACCCGCTCCCCCGGTGACAATTGCCACACGCACTCCCATAGCGTAGTTCCCTTCGCAGCATAGAAATTCCTGAATGCGGGCTGCTGCCTGTGCCCGCGCTGGTGCTCAGTCGCCCATAATTTGGCTGTCATCATTGTCACGGTGGCGCATCAGCTGTTCCTTGATCCCGCGCAAGATGCGGGCAGAGCGGTGGCGGTCGGCATAGGCGACAAGGTTGGCCAGAACATCAATCGCGGCAAGATAGGCATAACGGGTCGAGGTGGCGCGAAAAATGTTGCGGCCTTCTGGCAGGCTGACCGCGATCACCACATCGGCGGCTTGGGCCACTGGCGTGCCGCTTTGTGTCAGCGCTATGGTCATCACGCCCCGCTCCCTTAGCAAT
>CBDUEF010000084.1:0-9122 GCA_965366095.1 uncultured Cypionkella sp.
GCGTGGCCCAGCCCTGCAAAGCCTTGGGAATTGTCATCTCAGTATCGGCATAACTCGATCTGGGGATGACCATCTCGTTCGAGCGGTCAAGGTCTTAACGGCCGCCTTAAAAGAAGTGCCGCGGAGGACCCAGCCAGGCAATTTGGCTTTGATACAGAGTAGCCTAGGTAATGCGCTCTCAAACTTAGGCCACCGCGAAGGCAACACCGAGCGTCTGGAACAGTCCCTACTGGCCCACCGCGAGGCACTGAAGGAATGCACGCGGGATCGCGATCCGATTGGATGGGCCATGACACAGAACAACCTCGGCACTGCATTGCAGGCTTTGGGCGAGCTTGAGGGTAATATTGAATGTCTGGAACAGGCAGTTCTTGCCTTCGATGAGGCTTTGAAGGAACGCACCCAAAACCGTGTGCCTGTGGAATGGGCCGCGACACAGAACAACCTTGGTGTGGCGCGGCGCTGGCTCGGGACTTTGGCTGCGGATGTCGGTCAGTTTCAGGCGGCGCAGGCAGCTTATTCTGATTGTTTGCTGGAGCACGCGCGCGACACCGCTCCTTTCCCTTGGGCAAAGACCCAATGGAACCTAGGCGATCTGGCTTTGGCTTGGCACGCTGTTGCGCCTGATCCGGCGTTGCTGTTGACGGCCAAGGGGCATCTTGAGCAGGCGCGCGAGGTGTTTGCCATTGGCGAAAACGAACATCAGATCGGCGAATGTGATCGCCTGCTTGCCCAGATCGAAACCCTGCGCGGGGGGGATGAAAGTTAAGGATTTGTAAATGCGATACCGTAAGGCATTGATTTTACGCACCTTCAAATCTGTCGCACAGATGCTCAGCCGGTCCGTGAGCCGGGGTTTCCCGTAATCGAAAGGGCCTATCGGCGCGGGATCATCCCCGCGAAATCGCCTGATCAGCCGTTGAAAAGGAAGTGCAGGACGTCGCCGTCCTTGACCTCATAGGTCTTGCCTTCAACGCGGAATTTGCCCGCCTCTTTCGCCCCGGCCTCGCCTTTTCCGGCGATATAATCGTCATAGGCCACGGTTTCCGAGCGGATGAAGCCTTTCTCGAAATCGCCATGGATCACCCCTGCGGCCTGCGGGGCCAGGGTGCCTTTGGGGATCGTCCAGGCGCGGGCCTCTTTCGGGCCGACGGTGAAATAGGTCTGCAAGCCCAGCAGGGCATAGCCCGCCTTGATCATCCGGTCCAGACCCGCTTCATGCAGGCCCATTTCCTCCAGAAACATCGCCGCCTCATCATCGGCAAGCTGGCTGATCTCTTCCTCGATCTTGGCCGAGATCACCACCGCCCCCGCGCCCTGATCCGCCGCCATCTTCTGAACCCGCGCCGATTGGGCATTGCCCAAAGCCGCACAGGATTCCTCGACATTGCAGACGTAAAGCACGGGTTTCGAGGTGAGAAGCTGCAGCATCTCCCATTGCTTGCGATCATCAGCAGAAACCTTGATCGTGCGGGCCGGCTTGCCCTCGTTGAGCGCCGCCAGCGCCGCCCGCAACAGCCGGTCTTGATCCAGCGTATCCTGATCGCCGCCACGCAGCTTTTTGGCCAGACTGGTCAAGCGGCGCTCAATGCTTTCCATATCAGCCAGCATCAATTCGGTTTCGATGGTGTCGGCATCGGCCACAGGATCAATGCGGCCCTCAACATGGGTGATGTCACCGTCTTCAAAGCAGCGCAGCACATGGGCCACCGCGTCGCATTCGCGGATATTGGCCAGAAACTGGTTGCCCAAGCCCTCGCCCTTGGAGGCCCCGCGCACCAGACCCGCGATATCAACAAAGGTCATCCGCGTCGGAATGATCTGCTTAGAGCCCGCAATGGCCGCCAAAGCCTCAAGCCGCGCATCGGGCACGGCCACTTCGCCGACATTCGGCTCGATAGTGCAAAACGGAAAATTCGCGGCCTGCGCCGCAGCGGTCCGGGTCAATGCGTTGAACAGTGTCGATTTGCCGACATTCGGCATGCCGACAATTCCCATCTTGAACCCCATCTGAGCACCCCTTTGATTGAACCAATTGCGGCATAGGAGGAAGGGGGGGCATGGTCAAGGGCGGGGCTGGCTTTAGGGTTTGAGTATTTGGGCCAAGATGAATTTCAGGCGTCCAAGCCAAGCGATTCAAATGGGGGGCATTGATTTATGGTCTCTGCCTGTGCAAAGCCTGCAGCAGTTGCAAGGATGGGCCCGACATGACCAGAATCGATGATACTTTCGCGCGCCTGCGTAAAGCTGACAAAAAGGCCTTCGTTGCCTATGTCATGGCGGGCGATCCCAACGTCGAATTGTCCTTGGCTGTGATGAAGGGGCTGCCAGCGGCGGGGGTGGATATCATCGAGTTGGGCATGCCCTTCACCGATCCGATGGCGGATGGCCCGACGATCCAGCTTGCCGGACAGCGCGCGCTTGAAGCCGGGATGACACTGGACAAGACCCTGCAAATGGTGCGCGATTTCCGGAAGGGTGATGCTGTAACGCCAATCGTGCTGATGGGCTATTACAACCCGATCTATTCACGCGGGGTAGATACTTTCCTGTTGCAGGCGACCGAGGCCGGAATAGACGGATTGATCATTGTCGATCTGCCGCCCGAAGAAGACGCCGAGCTTTGCCTGCCCGCGCAAGCGGCTGGCCTCAATTTCATCCGCCTCGCCACCCCCACCACCGACGAAAAGCGCCTGCCAAAAGTCCTGCAAAACACCTCGGGTTTTGTCTATTACGTCTCGGTTACTGGCATCACGGGGGCCGCAGCGGCGCAAGCGGGCGAGGTTGCCCCCGAAGTCGCCCGCATCAAACGCTCTACCGATCTGCCGGTGATCGTTGGCTTCGGCATCACCACGCCCGAGGCCGCCAAAGCCATCGCTCAGGTGGCGGATGGCTGTGTCGTGGGCTCCGCCATCGTGGCCCAAATCGCTGCGGGCAAACCGGCCCCCGAAGTGCTGGCCTTCGTGGCCAGCCTCGCCAAGGGCGCCCATTCCGGCTGATCTATCTCTTTCAGCTGTCTGTTAAATATCCCACGGGGGTGCGGGGGTGTGAAACCCCCGCTTGTTAACCGTTAATATTTTTGCCAGCATACCAGAATAGGGAGTGCGCAATGAATAAGGGGCGGATCGAGGCGTTTTCGGATGGGGTCTTGGCCATCATTATCACCATCATGGTGCTGGAGCTGAAGGTTCCTCACGGCCATGACCTTGAGGCGTTAAAGCCGCTGCTGCCGCTTTTTCTGTGCTATGTCCTGTCGTTCGTAAACGTGGGGCTTTACTGGAACAACCATCATCACATGTTCCAAGCGGTCAAACATATCGGCGGCTGGGTGCTTTGGGCAAATCTGCATCTGCTCTTTTGGCTGTCGCTCTTGCCCTTTGCCACCGCTTTCATGGGCGAGAACGAATTTGCGCCTTCGACCGTGGCCCTTTACGGCTTTGACCTTATGATGTGCGCCGTCAGCTATACATTGCTGGTCTTTGCGCTTCGGGCCGAGCATGGGCCTGAGTCTGACTTTACACGTGCTTTCGGCACTGACAACAAGGGTAAAATTTCGCTTTTGTGCTACCTTGTCGGCGCACCATTGGCGCTTTGGCTGCCCTATGTCTCGCTGATCCTGTTTGCCATCGTAGCAGCAATATGGATCGTGCCGGACCGCCGCTTTTCCCACACTGCCTGACGCGGCGGCAATTCTGTGCTTGCGTTGAGGGGGTGGAATTGGCAACGAGAGATTACCAATTGAAAGGGCGTCTGCGCCATGACCGTGATCACCACCATTGACGATCTGAAACAAATCTACGCCCGGCGCACGCCAAAGATGTTTTATGATTACTGCGAAAGCGGCTCTTACACCGAGCAGACCTTTCGCGAGAACACCGCAGATTTCACGAAAATCCGCCTGCGCCAGCGGGTTGCGCGCGATCTGACCGGGCGCAGCACTGAAACCACCATGATGGGGGAAAAGGTGGCGATGCCGGTGGCGTTGTCGCCGGTAGGCTCAACCGGCATGCAAAGCCCGGATGGTGAGATCAAGGCGGCGCGGGCGGCGGCGGCCTTCGGGGTGCCGTTCACTTTGTCCACGATGTCGGTTTGCTCGATTGAAGATGTCGCAGAGCATTCGCCCACGCCTTTCTGGTTTCAGCTTTATGTGATGAAGGATGAAGATTTCGTCGATGCGATCATCGAGAGGGCAAGAAAGGCGAAATGCTCGGCGCTGGTTCTGACCCTCGATCTGCAGATTATCGGCCAGCGGCACAAGGATCTGAAGAACGGCTTGACGACCCCGCCGCGCCTGACGTTGCCCAATATCATCGACATGATGCTGAAGCCGCGTTGGTCTTTGGGAATGCTCGCCACCCCGCGCCGCACCTTCCGCAACATCGTCGGCCATGCCAAAGGTGTTGCCAATCTGGCCAATCTGACGGACTGGACGAACGAACAGTTCGACCCGATGCTGACTTGGGATAAGGTGCGCCGGATCAAGGATCAATGGGGCGGCAAGCTGATCCTCAAGGGCATACTCGATGCCGATGATGCACGGATGGCGGTGGATGTGGGGGCCGATGCGATGATCGTTTCCAACCACGGAGGGCGGCAGTTGGACGGGGCGCTGTCGTCGATCCGCATGTTGCCCTCAATCGTAAAAGCGGTTGGGGACCAGACCGAAGTGTATCTCGACGGTGGCATCCGCTCGGGGCAGGATGTGCTGAAGGCTGTGGCCTTGGGGGCGAAATCCACCTTTATCGGTCGCAGCTATATCTATGGTCTTGGGGCAGCAGGGCAGGCGGGTGTGACCAAGGCGCTGGAGGTTATCCACAAGGAACTGGATATTTCGATGGCGCTTTGCGGAGTGCAAAAGGCGCGCGAGTTGTCGCGTGAGCATGTGCTGGTGCCAAAAGATTTCGAAGGGGAATGGGTTTAAGCGGCGCGGGTCAATCCAGTTTGGTCAGAATTCGGCTTAGAACCGGAATGAAAGCCAGCATCAGGGCCGCCAGAACAAAGGCAAAACGCAGGCCCACATGTCCGGCAACAAAGCCAAACATCGGCGGGCCGAAGAAATAGCCGAAATAGCCCACCAAAGTGGCACGGGCCACTGCGCGCGCGCGGGCTTGGGGATCGGCTCTTTGGCCCACCAGTGAAAAGGCCGTCGGAGCGATCACCGATGATCCGATCCCCATGACCACAAATCCCGCATAGGCCATATTGGGGCTGATCGCGAGCGCCGCCGTCACGGCGCCGCAGGCCGAGATCACCGCCCCACCCAGCAGCAGCCGCGCCGCCGCGATCCGCAATGCCAGGCCCTGCCCGAACAGCCGCGACACCCCCATCGTCATCGCCATGATCGCGGGTCCCATTGCCCCATGCGCCGGCGATCCGCCCAAAGTTTTCTCGATATGCAAGGCCGACCAACTTTCGGCGGCGTTCTCCGTCAGAAACGAGATGAATACCATTCCGCCGCCGATCAGCGGCACAAGGCCAAGACCGGCCCCCCCTGCGCCACTTGGTTTGCGCAAACCCTCGATGTGTCCATCGGCCTCATAGCTGATCAGCGCCACCGCCAGCGCCAGACTGGCCATCAGGCCAAAGACCATCGGCGGACCAAAGCCGTTGTCGCGCAAAATGCCTGTGCAGATTGCGCCGCCCGCATAGCCAAAAGAATAGCCCGCATGACAAAGGTTCATCATTGGCGGTCCGCGGTTTTCCAGATCGGCCACGCGGGCGTTCATCAATACATCGGTCAGCCCGGTGCCCGCCCCCGCCGCCAGCATGGCGATGGGAAAGAGCCAGACCGAGGCGGTCTGTCCGGGCAGCGCAAAGCCCAGACACATCAGCACCGTGGCCACCGGCAGCGCCACCCGCCCGAAAGCCACCCCGGCCAAGGGGGCAATCAGCATCGACAGCACCCCGGCAATCGGCGTCATGAACAGCAACAACCCTAGCCGGGATTCGTCCACTCCCAGCATCGCTTTGATGTCAGGCAGATCGGCTGCAAAGGTGCCCCAGAGTATCCCCATGGCCGCGAAAGCCGCCAAGGCGGGCCGGGCTCGGGCAAGAAGTGCGAAAACGGGCATTGGTTCTCCGGGTTGGGCCGCCGGACGGAAGAACGCTATTGGAGCAACAGAGTCAAATGACCTGCAAGCAAGGAGGGGCGATCTTTCGGTTCAACGTCGTTTCCCACATTCCAACGCGTATTTTTTCGGAGCAATCGAAATTGGAGCAATCGAAATTAAAGAGGGAACCAAGAAATCCCGCCTGATTTCTTGTGGCGCGATGCTGATCTCTGAAGAAGGGAATTAGGCCTCGGTTTCAGAAGATGCGGCTTCAATTCGATTCTTTCTTCCCTTAGCGAGTTTTGACAGCCCGCCGATGCAGCCGGATGTCTTGGGTTACCTGACATATCGCGATAGGATGGGGGCCTTCTTCACCGCAAGAAACCAACGCATTTTTGATCAGACAGCAAACCACGGCCCGCGCTGGAAATTAAGCGGTGACACCGCCAAGCGCCTGGGGTCGCCGCGACAGTGCCCGCAGGGCGATGCCTGCGGCCTTGAGGATTTCGCGCCCCGTGGCACCAGTGGCGCCGATCAACAAAATAATCGTTGGCGCACCACGGGAAGGGGGTGCGCTTTGGTCAGATCACCGGAACGGTCGCCCAAAAGCACCTGACCGTCTTTGAGTGCCGCCAAATCAGACTCGCCCGACTGTCGATGCGGTCGGGAGCGAAGGCAGTTCAGCCTTTTAGGTCAGGGCGTTGCGATTTCGGGGGGCGGTTCCCAGATTACGGGCACAGATGCGCACATCAGAACCCGTGTTGTCAAATTACCAGCCATGGCAAGGGCCGTCCAACGTGTCATCGAGCCCCTGACCCAGTGAAAATGCAGCACCTTTTGTGCGGGCGGCGGTCCTGCAACACCTTCGTGTTGCTGCCAAGACGGGCGATCACAACCTTTTTTTGCCAATCAGCGTGACGCCCAGCAGTTTTGTTGTGCCAAGGTCGTTGGATTGACCCAGCGGAGGCCAGATCGCGCAAGGATCACCTCAATTGCGATGTCATTGTCCGTTGCGACGACGGCGTTGGAGGGATGTGCGGCATGCACCTTGCGGCCCGAGGCGGTGGTTCTGGCCAAGGCATCCATCAGCAGCGGCTGGATGCAGCAATTGAAATTCCTGCCTTTGGCGGCTTTGGCGACAAGCGTCGGAATGCCTGGCGGGCGGATATCTGGAATGCCATCTTCGTTTACACCACGTCACCGCCCGAGCGAGCCGCTCTCGCGCGCAGATCCTGAATGACGATTGTGCGGACGACGTTGCTATTGCAGATCAGGAAACCTTCACGCAGGCAGCCCGCTTGTTGAAACTCTGCCTTTGGCTGAATGCTGAACGCTGAATGCGAGGTCGGCTTTGGTGCCACAGCTCATGCCAAGGTGGTCGTGGCTTGGCGCTGCCCATCCTTGCGACGAAAGCGCATTTGGCGAACACCGGCGATGTCGGGCTGCGCAAGCGGCCGTCGCAGCCAACCCTATGCCGCCCGATTGGCACAATGACGCTGGCACGCCAGACCCCGTCTCCGGCCGCGTCGGAATGTCAACGCTTCTGCTCCCAGGAATTCGCGAGAGAGTGCCGCGTCGGTCTGGTTCCCAAGCTGAAGTGCCTGGAATGATTTTGGATAGGTGCCAAGTGGCCTGTTTTGGCAGGAACGTCGGTCCCCAAAGGCGAAGTGGAATTTCGTGAACGAGGGAAAACAGGGCCCAGCGGCACTTCCCTTGCTACGCGTCTTTTGTGTGAGATTGACGGTTCGGGTCGGAATATTGCAGCCGATGCTGTCGCTTTGCATCCGGCCTTTCACGCCCGATCCGGTCGGCGACCCGGGCTTGCTTGAAGCAGTTCCACGTTGGCCTGTCTGGCGGTTGTCTGGATGAAAACGTTGTGAAAAGCCTTGACCAGTGGGCTGATGACTTTGTCATGCCGTTGGATCACCCCGACCGTCCTGCAACAGTTTGTATCGGCCAAGGTAAGACATTTGATCTCTGGTGGCAGGTTCAAGGTTGCAAGATTGGGCAGGAGCGTGACCCCCATATCTGCCGCAACCATCGCTACCAAGGAACTGACATTTCGCACAGAAAGTTGTGAGCGCTGGGCAAGCTGGCGAAACTGCTGATCGGGCAAAGCGCGCAGGGCCTCGTTCATGATCAGGTTGGCTTCGCCCAGATCGCGCCATTCAATCGGCTGCACCATTGCGGCAATTGCCGAGGCGGAATGGCAAATCAGGCGGAAGGGTTCGCGAAAAAGCGCGTCGAATTGCAACTGCCGCTCTGGCCCCGGGGCGCTGGCGAAGCCCATGTCCACCTGGCCAGTTTCGACCATGTGCCAAACATCGGTGCTGTCGGTATCAACCAACTCCACATCGACATCGGGTCGCAGACGCAGAAACTCCTGCAAGGCTTGCGGCAGCAGCATCACCGCCACCGACGGCACCGAGGCAAGCCGCAGCCGCCCCGAAAAAGCGCCGGCATGGGCGGCGATGGTTTCCATCGCGCGGTCGTAATCGCGCAGCAAAATAACGCCGGTGTCGCGCACCAATGTACCCAGCTCGGTCAGCGTTTGCTTGCGGTCGGCCTCAAACAGCGGTCCACCCAAACGGGTTTCGATCTGTTTTAGCGTCATCGACAGGGCAGAAGTGGTGCGGTGCAACTGGTCGGCCGCGTCCTTGATATTGCCATGTGCGGCGACCGCGACCAAGGCACGTAGAGCGTCCATCCGGATCATCGGGGTCCATTTCAGAAAGATTGAACAATACCCTAAAAGTAGGCATTTATCTTATGTTTGGCAATGCGGCCTATTGCAGCCATGCGGCTGTTCTCACCGCTTTGCGACTATGGCAGCAGCGGCTCTGGATAACTTAAATTTTTCTGAATATATATCAAATATTAGTCGTTTGACTGAAATCCAGGATGACGACAGGGTCCGCCGGCATGGCCCGCAAGCGCCAAATCATCAACGGGAGGTCTTCGATGAACGGATTGAACAAACTGGCTGGAGTTGCCGCTTTGGCGACCATCGCCATTGTGGGGGGCACCAGTGCAAATGCCGCCGATTGTGGCACTGCGGGCACCGTTACCATT
>CBDUEF010000085.1:0-9062 GCA_965366095.1 uncultured Cypionkella sp.
AACGGAGGCCCGGCATAGGTTTTCAGCACCACACCCGTCGAGGGCCCGCTTGCCATTCCCGCAGCCGCCGGTTTTGCCGCCACAGGCGCCGCCGCCGCAGCAACCGCCGCCACAGGTTTGGCACCCTCAACATCGGCGCGCACAATGCGCCCATGCGGACCCGAGCCTTGCACCTGTGTCAGATCAAGCCCTTTTTCCGCAGCAATCCGCCGCGCCAAGGGCGAGGCAAACACCCGCGCGCCAGCCGCCTTCGGGGCCACAACCACCGGGGCAGGGGCCACAGAAGCAACTGCCGCCACCGGAGCCACCGCCGCTACCGGGGCCGCCTTGGGGGCCGCACCCGCAGATTCGCCATCCTCCAGCAACACCGCAATCGGCGCGTTCACTTTCACGCCGCTTGTGCCCGCAGCCACCAGAATCCGGCCGATCTTGCCCTCATCCACCGCTTCGAACTCCATCGTCGCCTTGTCGGTCTCGATCTCGGCAATGATCTGGCCGGATTTGACCTCGTCACCCTCTTTGACCAACCATTTCGCCAGCGTGCCTTCCTCCATCGTCGGAGAAAGCGCGGGCATCAGAATTTCAATAGCCATCTCGCCCTCCTCAGCGGTAGCAAACGGATTTGACAGCGGCGACCACTTCGGCGGTCGTCACCAGCGCATGTTTCTCAAGGCCAGCCGCATAGGGCATCGGCACATCTTTGCCGGTGCAGGTCACCACCGGCGCATCGAGATAATCAAAGGCGCGCTGCATGATCGTGCTTGCCAGATGATCGCCAATCGACCCCACCGGGAAGCCTTCCTCGACCGTCACGCAACGGTTGGTTTTCTGCACCGATGCCAGCACCGTGTCGTAATCCAGCGGGCGCAGGGTGCGCAGATCAATCACCTCGGCGGCAATGCCGTCTTTGGCCAATAAATCAGCGGCTTCCAAGGCGTACTTCATGCCAATACCAAAGGACACGATGGTCACATCCTTGCCCTCACGCCAGATCCGGGCCTTGCCGAATGGAATGGTGAAATCGGGCAGATCGGGCACCTCGAACGATTGTCCGTAAAGGATTTCATTCTCCAGGAACACCACCGGATTCTGATCCCGGATTGCCGTTTTCAAGAGGCCTTTGGCGTCCGAGGCCGAATAGGGCATCACCACCCGCAGGCCCGGAATGGCCGAATACCAGGCCGCGTAATCCTGAGAGTGCTGCGCCCCAACCCGTGCCGCAGCGCCATTGGCCCCCCGGAATACAATCGGGCAAGCAAGCTGGCCGCCCGACATGTAATTGGTCTTGGCCGCCGAATTCAGAATATGGTCAATGGCTTGCATGGCGAAGTTAAACGTCATGAACTCGACAATCGGGTTCAAACCGCCCCAGGCCGCGCCAATCGCGATACCGGTAAAGCCAGCCTCGGTGATCGGTGTATCGACAATCCGTTTCGGCCCAAACTCATCCAGCATGCCTTGGGAAATCTTGTAGGCGCCCTGATATTCGCCCACTTCCTCGCCCATCAGCATCACATTGGGATTGGCGCGCATCTCTTCCGACATCGCCTCACGCAGCGCCTCACGCACCGTCATGGTCTTCATCTTGGTGCCTTCGGGCCAATCGGCCGAGGCCTTTGAGACCACCGCCACCGGGCCCGCCCCAGCCGCCACCGGAGCCGCCGCCTCTGGGGCCGCAACAGCAGCCGCCACCGGGGCAGGCGCCGCATCCGCAGATTCGCCATCCTCAACCAGCACCGCAATCGCCGTGTTCACCTTGACGCCGCTTGTTCCCTCAGCCACCAGAATCCGGCCCACTTTGCCCTCATCCACCGCCTCGAATTCCATCGTCGCCTTATCGGTCTCAATCTCGGCGATGATCTGGCCGGATTTGACCATATCACCCTCTTTGACCAACCATTTCGCCAGCGTGCCCTCTTCCATCGTGGGCGAAAGCGCCGGCATCAAAATCTCAATAGCCATTTCGTTCCCCCCTCAGGCGTAAATATCGGTCCAAAGCTCGGTCAATTCCGGCTCTGGGCTGTTTTTGGCAAATTCGGCGCTCTCATTGACGATGGCCTTGATTTCCTTATCAATCGCCTTCAGATCCTCGTCCGAGGACAGGCCGCCATTGATCAGCAAATCGCGCACATGCTCGATGGCATCCTTCTCGGCTTTCACCTTTTCCACCTCATCGCGGGTGCGGTATTTCGCCGGGTCCGACATCGAGTGGCCGCGATAGCGATAGGTCATCATTTCCAGAATATAGGGGCCATTGCCCGCCCGGCAATGCGCCACGGCCTTCTCGCCCGCGGCCTTTACCGCCAAAACGTCCATGCCATCCACCTGCTCGCCGGGGATGCCATAAGCCAGACCGCGCCCGAACAGGGTTTCGGATTTGGTCGAGCGCGCCTGCGAAGTGCCCATGGCGTAGTGGTTGTTTTCAATGACGAAAATCACCGGCAGTGCCCAAAGCTCTGCCATGTTATAGGTCTCATAGACCTGGCCTTGGTTGGCCGCGCCGTCACCGAAATAGGCAAAGGTTACGTTGTCATTGCCCTTGTATTTGTCGGCAAAGGCCAGCCCTGCGCCCAGCGGCACCTGCGCGCCAACAATGCCGTGGCCGCCGTAGAAATGCTTCTCGCGGCTGAACATATGCATCGAGCCGCCCTTGCCCTTGGAATAGCCATCCTTACGCCCGGTCAGTTCCGCCATCACCCCATTGGGGTTCATCCCGCAGGCCAGCATATGGCCGTGATCGCGGTACGAGGTGATCCGCTTGTCGCCCTCTTTCGAGCTGGCCTCAAGCCCGACCACAACCGCCTCTTGCCCGATATACAGGTGGCAAAAGCCGCCAATCAGACCCATGCCGTAAAGCTGGCCGGCCTTTTCCTCGAATCGGCGGATCAGCAGCATTTCGCGGTAGTATTTAAGCAAATCATCCTTGGACAGGTTTGATTTCTCAGCCTTTTCTGGGGCTTTCTTTGTGGCCACGGCGGTTTCCTCCCGGTGGTTGGCGCGATAGTTCAACGTTAAACTATCTATACATCATCGGTGAAAAAAGACAAAAAGGAAAATAAGGGTAAAATCCCTGCGCATGGCAGCCATGCGTTAAGTGCAATTGCCAGGTTCCGCCTAGCGCACCACGATCTCATCGGCGCGCAGATAGCCCAGCATCGAGCGCGCCTGTTGATCCAACAGATCAATATCAAGATAGCCATCCGACAGCCGCTTGGTCAGATTTTCCAACTGCGCCAATTGCGTGCGCAAGCCATCACGTTCGGCGCGCAGGCTTTCAGCCTCGGCGTCAATCTGCACCCGGCGGAACACGCCGAAATCACCTTGCACGGCGGCAAAGGTGAAATAAAGCGCCAGAGTGCCCGACAGGGCGATATAGACAAGCACCCCAACAGGGAAGCGCGCTTGATTTGGTCTTGGGTGGATCATGCTCATGTCTGTGCCTCAACGTCCGCCCCTCATGTGTGGGAGTGGTTCGCGCTTGAATACTGTCACAATCGCGCCGGCTTGGGAAACAGGAAAATCACATTATTTCAAGCAGCTTGCCAGATGTGGCTCATTTGACCGGAATTTCGCCGTCAAATTGCAGCTCGGTTTTGAAGGTGGCGTTGAAATCGTGACAGCTTTGCTCTTTCCAGTCTACCGGACAGAGCCGCGCCGTCACCACGCCCTCAATCGCGCCGTAACCCGAGGCGGCACCGGGGGCGAGTTTCAGCCGGGTGATCTTCAATTTCCCGCAGACGCCCTTATTGCTCAGCCTTGGCCCGTCACGATCCTCACCTTGGTAAATCTCAACCTCAACCGCACTGCTTTTGCCACGTTTTTTCAACGCCTTGCCCATATCGGCCGAGATCAGCACCCGCCCCGCCATCACCTTGGGCTGGCCCGGCGGATAGCCCATCAGACGCAGCGTGACGACGCCTTGGTATTCATTCACCCAAGCCGAGGCATCAAAAGCGCCGATGGAAAAATCATAGGTCTCCCAGGCCATGGGCTTTTTCCCCAAGGCCCCCGAAATCTCACCCATTTTCGGCGGATAACCGGGGCCGCCATCCTCGATCATCACCTCTTGGGCAAAGATCGGGCCAGCGCAAAGCGCCAGCCCCAAAATCGCCGCGCGGATCAAGCCCGGCCCTTGTAAATCTCGACCAGCTTGGCCAGCATCGCAAGCGCATCTTCCCGCGGGCGCTGGAAAGAGTTGCGCCCGATGATCGAGCCATTGCCGCCGCCATCGCGGATCGCGCGGGCATCATCATAGACCGCATCCGCCCCCTTGGCCGCTCCGCCCGAGAACACCACGATCCGACGGCCCGCAAAGCTCGCATCCATGCAATGTTTCACCCGCGCCGCCTGGGTGGCGATGTCGATTTTTTCCTTCTCATAGACCTTTTTCGCCTCAGCCAGCATCAGATGATCGGTCGAAAGCTTGATCTTGATGATATGCGCGCCGAGCAAGGCCGCGATCTGCGCCGCATATGCCGCCACATCTATCGCCGTCTCGCCGTCCTTGGTCACCGCCTCGCCGCGCGGATAAGACCAGATCACGGTCGCAATCCCCTTGGCCGCCGCCTCTTTGCGCATCTCGCGGATTTCCTCGAACATATCCAACTGGCAATCCGACCCCGGATAGATCGTAAAGCCAATCGCCGCACAGCCCAGCCGCAGCGCATCATCCACGCTTGCCGTCACCGCCTGATTCTTGCCCGCCGACTCAGACATCAGCGAATTGGCCGAGTTCACTTTCAAGATCGTCGGGATTTGCCCCGCAAACGTATCCGCCCCGGCTTCCAGCATACCCAAGGGCGAGGCAAAGGCGTTCAGCCCCGCATCAATCGCCAGTTGGTAATGGTAATGCGGATCGTAACCCGCCGGGTTCACCGCATAATTGCGCGCCGGGCCATGTTCAAACCCCTGATCCACCGGCAGGATGATCACCTTGCCGGTGCCGCCCAGCTTGCCCTCCATCAATATCCGCGCCAGATTGCCTTTTACGCCGGGGGTTTCGCCCTCGTAATTGGCTAGGATTTTCTGAACGGCTTTGGTCGTGCGCATGGGCTGGCTCCTGATACGGACATGTTTGATCCGGTGGTAGAAAGCTTCCGGCCCGCGCGCAAGAACGGTTGCGCTAACGCAAGGTCATTCCGCCGAAACCGTCACCTTATCAAACTGCACAAAGCCATTGGCTTTGGCAACATGCGCGCGGATCGCGGGGCCCGAAAGCGGCTCATAGGTGTAAAGCCATTCGCTTTCGGTTTCCGACACCAGCCGGAAATCCACCGCCGTCAGGTCTGGAAAGGCCAAGGCGGTGCCATCGAGCGGCGATCTCATCAGCAAGCCGCCATAAGTTGCGCTGTATTGTTCGGCCACCCGTTGCGGGGCGGCTTGGGCTTTCATCATCGACATACACTCACCTTTCGCGGAAAGGGCGCTGGCCAGCAACAGGCAAAGTGCCAGGACAGGCGCGCGCATTACAAGGCCCGAAGCAGCGGGTTGCGCAAGATTTGCTGGCGCTGGCCCTCGGTGAAATAGGGGATGGCATTTGCCGGAATTTGCCAGGTGCCGCCGATCATGATGTTGCGGATATCGGTGGCATGAACTGGCGAATAGGCCGATCCCAAAAGCACATGCCCCACCTCATGCGCAATCGTATAGATGGTGCCCGCAGCTGCCGAAACCACCGCTGTCGGCTTGCCCGGCGCATGGCCGGCACAGCCAGCAAGCGTATTGCCCGGCGTTTCGCGGATCGCGCCAACGATGAACACCGTCACCCCCCCGCTGCCGGGATGGGCGCGGCTGTAAAGGTCGGATTGCTCGGGGTTGAACTGGTTCCAGGCGCACATGCCGTTGACTTCGGAAAGGTCAACGTTGGATGTGGTGTCAAGGCTTGGGCACATTTCCGAAGCGATGTTGAATGCCACCCCAATATTGCCATAGATCATCTTGGCCATGGCGATTGCGCGGCTATATTCAAACATCGGAGCGGCAAGGGTGCGAATATGAATCGAGACGGCTTTGGTGTTTCGCGCCTGACAGACCGCAGGCATCTCTGATGGTGAAGGCATAATTCCTCCTAAAATTTTGAAAAAATCAATGTTGGCCGAAAAGACCCAAGGAGAAGGCTACGCCGCAAAGGCGAGTCGGGCAAGTCAGGAATCCCGCACCCTTTTAGCGCCGTTTCAAAAACTGCCCGGTGAGGAATGTGACCACCCGGCGTGGGGTGATCCTAGGTGAAAAGGCAAAGATCTTGTTCATCACCCCCACCACGTTTACGCGCTGGCCGCGTTGCATCGCTGTCCATCCTGCCCGCGCCACCACATCGGCCTGGGGCAAGGGCAGGCGGGTGACCCATGTCCCCCCTTCGGCCCCGTCGGCAGAAAAAACCTCGGTCGCGGTCGCGCCGGGGCAAACCGCCGTTACTGTCACCCCCGATCCGCGCAGCTCTTCGGCCACCGCTTCCGACAGGCTTAACAGATAGGCCTTGGTCGCATGATAAACCGCCATATTCGGCCCCGGCAGAAAGCCCGCGGTTGAGGCCACGTTCAGGATGCGCCCCGAGCCATGCGCCGCCATCACCGCTGCCGCGCGTTTCATCAAGATGGTTGCGGCCATGATATTGACCTCGATCGAGGCCGCCTCACGCGCCCAGCCCCCCAAATCGGTAAAGCGCCCATTGCGCCCCAGACCTGCGTTATTCACCAAGACCGCAATCTGGCGCCCCCGGCTGGCCCGCGTCCACAGCGCCTCTACCTCCTCAGCGAGGCTCAGATCGGCCGGGATCACCTCAACCTGCACCTGATAGGCGCGGCGCAAGCCATTGGCCAAGGCCTCCAGCTTGCCCACCTGCCGCGCTGACAGGATCACATCATAGCCCTCTTTGGCCGCGATGGTCGCAAATTCGCGCCCCAAACCCTCGGACGCGCCGGTGACCAATGCCCAACCCGCGCTCATCCCAAAGCCGCCACGCCGGGCAGGGTCTTGCCTTCCATCCATTCAAGGAAGGCCCCGCCAGCTGTGGAAATAAAGGTGAAATCCTTCGCCGCGCCCGCCTGATTAAGCGCCGCCACCGTATCGCCGCCGCCCGCCACCGAGATCAGCTTGCCCTCGCGCGTCAACCGTGCCGCCACTTTCGCCGCCGCATTGGTGGCCGCATTGAACGGTTCCAACTCAAACGCCCCCAAAGGCCCGTTCCAGATCATCGTGCGGCAGATCTCGAACACGCGCGTCAACTCGGCCACGGTTTTCGGCCCGGCATCCAGAATCATCGCATCGCTGGGGCAGGCGGTCGCCGCCACCACCTCATGCGTCGCTCCGGCCTTGAACTCCCGCGCCACCACCACATCGACCGGCAGATGAATCACACATCCCGCCGCCTTGGCCTTGGCCAAAATCTCCAGCGCCGTCGCTGCCATATCGCGCTCGGCCAGCGATTTTCCCACCTCAACCCCTTGCGCCACAAGGAAGGTATTGGCCATCCCGCCGCCGATCACCAGATGATCAACCTTTTCCACCAGATTGCCCAACAGCTCCAACTTGGTGGACACTTTGGCCCCACCCACCACCGCCACAACCGGGCGCGCAGGTTTACCCAAAGCCGCCTCCAAAGCCCGCAACTCTTCCTCCATCAACCGCCCCGCACAGCTTGGCAGCAGATGCGCGATGCCTTCGGTCGAGGCATGGGCCCGGTGTGCGGCTGAAAAAGCGTCGTTGCAAAACACATCGCCCAAACTGGCCAAAAACTGCGCCATCGCCGGATCATTGGCCTCTTCACCGGGCGAAAACCGGGTATTCTCGGCCAAAACCACCGCATCCTGCGGCAGGGCGGCAATCGCCTCACGGCTCGGGCTTGCCATAAACACCACCTTACGGCCCAAAGCCGCCTCAAGCGCTGGTTGCACCAGCGCAAGGCTCATCTCCGGCACCACTTTGCCCTTGGGCCGTCCGAAATGCGCCAGCAACACCACCTTGGCCCCGCGCGCGATCAGATCATTCACACTCGGCACGATCTTTTCGATCCGCGTGGCATCGGTGACAACCCCGCCCTCCATCGGCACGTTGATATCCACGCGCAACAGCACGGTCTTTCCCGCCATCGCAATATCGTCAATCGTTTTCCAAGCCATTGCATTCTCCTGAACCGCTGCCCACTGTTTCCGCCGATATCCCCCCCGCGTCAACTGTTTGCCCTTCCCCTTGGCCCACTTGCCCACTAAGTTCCGCCCATCAAAACAAAGGATCAGGCACATGGCCGACATCAAAGACCCAGAAAACACCATCATCATCACCCTCAAAGGCGGCGAAGTCGTCATCGAGATGCTGGCAGACATCGCCCCCAAACATGTCGAGCGGATGAAGGCCTTGGCCCGCGCCAAAGCCTATGACAACGTCTGCTTTCATCGCGTGATTGATGGCTTCATGGCCCAGACCGGCGATGTGGCCAATGGCAATATGGAGAAAGACTTCAACCTGCGCCGCGCTGGCACCGGCGGCTCGGATCACCCCGATCTGCCGGCAGAATTTTCCGGCATCCCGCATGATCGCGGCACCATCGGCGCTGCCCGCTCGCAAAACCCGAACTCGGCCAATTCGCAATTCTTCATCAATTTCAGCGACAACCACTTCCTCAATCGCCAATACACCGTTTACGGCCGGGTGATCTCGGGGATGGAGCATGTCGATGCAATCACCAAGGGCGAGCCTCCGGCGAACCCTGATCGCATGATCACTGTCCGGGTGGCCGCCGATGTTCAATAAACTTGTCCTCGCAGCCCTGCTGCTCACCGCCGCCCCCGCCTTTGCCGAGGGTGACGGTCCGGGGCCAAACCTGATCATCGAAGTGAGCGGGGCCGCCAAGGGCGAAATCGTCATTGATCTTGATACCAAACATGCCCCCAAACATGCCGCCCAAATCGAGGCGCTGGCGAAATCCGGCGCCTATGACAACGTGATCTTTCACCGCGTCATTGATGGCTTCATGGCGCAAACCGGCGATGTGGCCTTTGGCAAAAAGGGCGGCGACACGGCGCGCGCGGGGCAGGGCGGTTCAGACCTGCCCGACCTTCCGGCCG
>CBDUEF010000086.1:0-9008 GCA_965366095.1 uncultured Cypionkella sp.
CAACCGCCACGCCCAGCACTTCCAGCACTTTCGCCTCGATCTGCGCCGCACTCATGCCGGCGACGCGATACATCGCCTCGGGGCTGGCCTGGTCGATGAACGTATCAGGCAGCACCATCGAGCGGAATTTCAGGCCTTTGTCGAAGACGCCTTCATCGGCGAGGAGTTGCGCTACATGGCTGCCGAAGCCGCCGATTGCGCCCTCTTCGACGGTGATCAGGGCCTCGTGATCGCGGGCCAGTTGCAGGATCAGATCGCGGTCAAGTGGTTTGGCAAAACGGGCGTCGGCGATGGTGGGGGTGAGGCCTCGGGCGGATAGCGCCTCGGCGGCGCGCGTCACTTCGGCCAGACGGGTGCCAAAGGACAGCAGGGCCACACGCTTGCCTTGGCGGATCATGCGGCCTTTGCCGATTTCCAGTGGAACGCCACGGGCAGGCATTTCCACTCCTACGCCCTCGCCACGCGGATAGCGGAAGGCGATGGGGCCGGAGTTATGCGCGGCGGCGGTGGCGACCATATGCACGAGTTCAGCCTCATCCGCCGCTGCCATCACCACGAAACCGGGCAGGTTGGCGAGGAAAGCCACATCGAATGACCCGGCATGGGTGGCGCCATCGGCGCCGACCAGCCCGGCGCGGTCAATGGCAAAGCGCACCGGCAGGCGCTGGATCGCCACATCATGCACGACCTGATCATAGCCGCGTTGCAGGAAGGTGGAATAGATCGTGCAAAAGGGTTTCATCCCGCCCGCCGCAAGGCCTGCCGAAAAGGTTACAGCGTGTTGCTCGGCGATGCCGACATCGAACATCCGTTTCGGGAAGCGCGCGCCGAAGAGATCAAGCCCGGTGCCATCGGGCATGGCGGCGGTGATGGCGACGATTTTTTCGTCAAGTTCGGCCTCGGCAATCAGGCTTTGCGCGAAGACCTTGGTATAGCTGGGCGCGTTGGAGGGCGCTTTCACCTGCACCCCGGTCAGAACATCGAATTTCCCGGTGGCATGGCCCTTGTCGCGGGCCATCTCGGCGGGGGCATAGCCTTTGCCCTTTTTCGTCAGCACATGGATCAGCATTGGCCCGGTGGCGCGATCATGGGCGGTGCGCAGGACGGGCAGCAGTTGGTCAAGATCATGGCCATCAATCGGGCCGACATAGGAAAAGCCGAGTTCTTCAAACAGGGTGCCACCGACGGCCATGCCTTTGAGCATGTCCTTGGCCCGGCGCGCACCTTCTTGCAGGGGCGGCGGCAATAGGGAAACCATGCCTTTGGCTGCGTTTTTCAGGTCTTGATAGGGTTGGCCCGCGTAGATTGACGAAAGATACGCCGACATCGCCCCCACTGGCGGGGCAATCGACATTTCATTGTCGTTCAGGATCACGAACATCCGTTTTTTGAGGTGGCCCGCGTTGTTCATCGCTTCAAAAGCCATGCCCGCCGACATTGATCCATCGCCGATCACCGCCACCGCATCGCCCGGATCGCCGCCCAGTTCGGCGGCCATGGCAAAGCCCAAGGCGGCAGAAATCGAGGTGGAGCTATGGGCCGCCCCAAAAGGATCATAGGGGGATTCGCTGCGCTTGGTGAAACCGGAAAGGCCGCCCTCGGTCCGCAGGGTGCGGATGCGGTCGCGGCGTCCGGTGAGGATCTTGTGCGGATAGCATTGGTGGCCGACGTCCCAGATGATCTTGTCACGTGGGGCGTTGAAGACGGCGTGCAGGGCGACGGTGAGTTCAACCACGCCCAGGCCCGCGCCCAGATGGCCACCCGTGACGGAAACCGCCGAAATTGTCTCGGCACGGAGCTCATCGGCCAATTGGCGGAGTTCACGGTCTGACAGGGATTTCATATCTGAAGGCAGCGTAACCCGGTCAAGCAACGGGGTTTTGGGGCGGTCGGCCATCGTTTGTCCTAGCTAGCTTTCTCGCGAGATAACGAAATGGGCGCAGTCAATCAAGGTCTGAGCGTTGGCACCATAGGCAGACAGGCCGTCGCAAGCCTCTTCGATCAGGGTGGCGGCCCGCGCACGGGCACCAGCAAGGCCCAAAAGGGAAACGAAGGTGGCCTTGCCGGCTGCAGCATCTTTTTGCAGGCGCTTTCCGGCTTTGCTTGAATCGCCCGTCACATCCAGAATGTCATCGGCAATCTGAAACGCCAGCCCTAGATTCTTGCCATAAATATCGAAGGGCTGCTCATCCGCGCCTGCCATGTGCGGGCCAACCTTGGCAGACCAGCGGATCAAAGCGCCGGTCTTTCCGGCTTGCAGGGCGATTATCTGATCCAGCGTCAACGGGGTTTTGGCAGTTTCGGCGGCGATGTCGGCCATTTGGCCCCCGACCATGCCGCGCACGCCAGCGGCCTGCGCCAAAGTCAACATCAGCGCCAGACGCCGCTCGGCTGAACAGTCCGTCAAACAGACCAACTCAAACGCCAGCGATTGCAAAGCATCGCCGGCCAGAACCGCAGTGGCCTCATCCCATTTGCGATGCACCGTGGGCTGCCCGCGGCGCAAATCGTCGTCGTCCATGCAGGGGAGATCATCATGGATCAGGGAATAGGCATGCAACGCTTCGATCGCGGCGGCGGCTCCGGCGGCGGCGTTGGGGGAAATGCCGTGGAGGCGTGCCGTTTCCAGCACCAGAAACCCGCGCAGACCTTTGCCGCCCTTGGTCGCATAAATCATTGCCTCGGGCAGCGCGCCGGTCAATTCGCCAAGGTGGTGTTCGAATTGGCGAGCAACAAGGATTTGCGCTTTTTGGGCGGCGGCTTTGAAAGGCAATGCGTCCAGCGTTTCTGTCGGTTTGGCAGTGAATTGCTGCATGGGCGCAAAGGTCTTGGGCACTACATCCCCTCCGCCGGGGTGGTGCCGATGGCGCGGCCCTCGGCGGCGCGGATCAGCTCTACCTTTTGCTCGGCGGCCTGAAGCTTGGTGGCGCAATGGGCTTTTAGCGCCGCGCCGCGCTCATAAAGCGCGATGGATTGCTCCAGCGCCACTTCGCCGCGCTCTAGCTGGCTGACCACGGCCTCTAGTGCCGCCATCGCCTCTTCGAATGTCATCTCGGCAATCGGCTTATCGCTCATGCGCCCCGCTCCTGCAAAACCCCAACATGTGCCGCAACCGAAAGCCGCAACGCGTCCAGATCATAACCGCCCTCAAGGCAGGATACCACCCGCCCCGCGCAATGGGTATCGGCCAGATCGCAAAGCCGGGAGGTAAGCCAGCGGTAATCATCGGCCTGCCATTCGAGGCCTGCCAGAGGATCATCGGCATGGGCGTCAAAGCCTGCCGAGATCAGGATCAATTCGGGGGTCCACGCGCTGAGCGCGGGGAAGATCATGGTCTCATAAGCCTCACGCATCACGCCACCGCCCGAGCCTTCACGCAAGGGCACATTCACGATCTGGCCATGCGCGCCCTTTTCGGATGGGCTGCCCGAACCGGGATAAAGTGGCATCTGATGCGACGAGGCGAAGAGGCAGCGCGGCTCATCCCAGAGCAAGTCCTGGGTGCCATTGCCGTGATGCACGTCGAAATCGACGATGGCCACACGGGAAAGGCCGTGATGATCCAGCGCATGTTTTGCCGCAATCGCCACGGTGCCAAACAGGCAAAACCCCATGGCGGTCTCATGTTCGGCATGGTGGCCCGGCGGGCGGCAGGCGACAAAGGCGTTGTGGGCCTGGTTTGCCAACACGAGATCGACGGCCGCGCAGGCGGCACCGACAGCGCGCAGCGCGGCATTCACACTTCCCGGCGACAGGTAAGTGTCGCCATCCAATTGCGCCCAACCCTGCTCGGGGGAGGCTGCGCGCACCCGCGCCAGGTAGCGCGCCGGGTGACAGCGCAGCACCGCCGCCTGATCTGCCAAGGGGGCCGCGCGCCTGTCCAGTGCGAGACCCGTCAACCCTGCCGCCACCGCCTCTAGCCGAGCCACCTGTTCGGGGTGGCCTGGGGGCGTGACATGCCCCGCAAAGGCCCGATCGGTGAACAGCGCGGTCGTCATTGCCGGCTTAGTCCTGAGCTTGCTGACAGGCGATGGTTTCGGCGATCGCGTCGTCAGAGCCCGACAGGTCGATCGACATCACGTCGGCGCCATTATGCTGCAAGACCATCACATTGCGCTTTGCCAGATCGACAAGGAAATCCGTGCTGTCAAAGGTGATCAATGCGCCCGGCACATCGTTTAGGTGGATGCCATGTGCTTGGCCGTCATAATGCTCGTCGTCCAGCAGGAAGCTGACGGGATATACGGTGCCATCCTCGATCTCGCCCCAGCCGTCGTTGAAGGCCGCGACATAGCCATTGCCCTGGGTGGCGTCAAAGCCGATTCGAACGGTGGAGCCATCCTCGAAATCAGAGGTCAGAAGGCAGCCATTGCCCAAGGTTGGGTCGACTGCGACGGTCCAGCCGCCCGCCTCGCTGTAGGGCACAAGATCCTGCGCCAGTGCGGCGCCGGCACACCCGACCATAACCAGAGAAACCGCCGCAGCTTTGAAGAGTTGCATCTCATTTTCCTTTCTGTTGACGATAAGTTGATATCACCTCGACGAGGCGGCTTCCAGCGAACTGATGACCGATAAGTATCCCCTTGAAGCTGCACCCATATCGCGCAAGGCAATGCTGCCTTGACCCGTGTGAAATACTGGTCGGGATGGCAACGAAGGGCGTCAGCATCCTTGGCAAAGGGCGAGGCTTCGCGGGTGAGGATCAAATCCGCCAGCCGCTTTTCGACGGCGTGAAGGCGGTCAGCCCGTTCGGGATGGCCGGGGGGCATGACATGGGCAAAGCTGGACGGATGGTCGAAAAGATGAGGTGATTTTACGCCTTATATCTTTGTTTTTTTTGACATAAATCAAAACAGATTATGGGTGAATGTGTTCTGGTCGGGCGGTCTTGTCGCTACGGGTCCATCCTTCGGAAACGTATCAGGCACAGGCCCTGATCGAAGACAACTTAACGGATGCCGTAAGGCATGTTTAAGAATACACACGCAAAATCCGGCCTGACGAAAGTGGCTGCTGTTGCCCTTCTTTTGGGAACGGCAGGTTTTGGTGGTGCAGTGTTGACATCCATTTCGCATTCGCCTGCTTGGGCTGAGGGCGAGACCGAAGGCGGTGGCAAGGGCGCGCAAGGCAAGGGCGACCAAGGTCAAGGCAAGGGCGGCTCGGGCAGCCAGCAGGGCCAGGGAAATCAGGGTCAGGGTTCTGGCCAGGGTGGTCCGGGTGAAGATTCGGACGGCAAGGGTCCGCAAGCCGGCGGCCCGTCTGATTCGGGTGGTGGCAAGCCCATCTGGGCGCAGGAAGGAATTCCCGAAGTGGAATTGGGCCGGTTGAATGTGGCCCGGTCGCCGTCGAAGGTGCTGGATCGGTCACTCGCCGAGGCCCTGAAAAACGTGACCCCCGAGATTGTCGCGTTCTACAACCTGAGCATCCCGGATGCTGTGGCCAAGCTGTCGTTGGATTGGGACAACGTCACCATGTATGATTCGCCTTTGCAAAGCCTGGCTTTGTTGCGCGACGTACTTGCGGATGGTCAGATCTCTTTGCCGGGAGTGACCAATGACAACAAAACGCTGATCGCTTTGGCCTTGGGTATTGCTTCGGACAAAACGATTCCGATCTCGGTCGACACTGTATTGGCTGTGACGGCGATCCTTGGCTATCCGATGTCGGTGGCCCAGGCCACCGCAGTTGCGGCAGATGCAGAAGCTGTGCGGATTGCCGTGCTGGCTGGCCATGGTTGATATGGTTTGACCGAAAGAAAACACTTGCCCCTGCCTTGATGCCAAGGCGGGGGCAAATTTTGCACGATAGTCACCTCGCAACGCAACACCTGAATCATGGGTAAACAAAATGCTCACATCGACCGAACCCGGCCGTAAAATTGAAACGCAACAGCGACGCCACTCGGGGCTTGGACAAGTTGTCTCATTGTCGGTTCTGATGGCCGTGCCGATTGCATTTGCCGTCTGGACCAATCCTGCACAGGCCCAAACTGAAGAAGGCCATACAGATGGCGGCCATACGGATGGCGGTGGCGATGAGGGTGGTGGCAAAGGTGGCCACGGTGCAGGCGGGCATGGAGGCCACGGTGGACATGGAGAAACCGTTGATCCCGAGATGGCCGTCAAAGCCCCAGATGCAGCTCGGGTTTCAGGCGGCTCCGGGGCTGGTCGCGCCATCCCTGGCACCTATTTCCGTGCCGAAATGGGCGTGTTGCAAGCGCAGCCCGGCTCGGCAAACTGGCTGCCGCCGGGATATCCCTCTGATCCGCAGGTGTTCTTTGATCTAGGATCGGACAACGGCGGTTTTGCCGGTCTGGCCATCGGTTACGATTGGTCAAACGGTTTGCGGGGCGAAGTTGAGATGCTGGGTTTTGGCAGCACGCAGTTCTCTGGACCATGGTCTTACACCGTGCCGGAAACGTCGGGTCCTCATGCCAGCGTCAGAGGGTCGGTTCGGTCAGTCGCATTGATGGGGAACCTGTTTTACGAACCGTTCAGGTCATCAACGGGCAAGGTGGTGCCCTATGTAATGGCGGGCATTGGCATGGCGAACAATCGGATGTCGGACTGGACAAGGATCAATCCTGACGAAGATCGCACCGAGCGCAGTTTTGCCGGGGCTTCACGGACCGATCTGGCGCTTGCAGTGGGCTTTGGCGTGTCGATGGAAATCGGCAAGACCCGCAACGGTGCCCCAATGACCTTTGAACTGGGCTATCGTTACTTTGATCTGGGCACCGCACAAGGCGATTCGACTCCCTTGCCGGGAAGTGGTTCGGGCGGTGTGCCGGTGCAGGCGCTGCGCCTTGATCAATCCGATCAAGTCATCACAGTGGGCATCCGCATCCCATTGTGAAGCGACCGACCCGTTTCAATCGGGCTGAAGCATATAGCCCTCGCCGCGCACGGTTTGCAGGTAGCGCGGTTGTTTGGGGTCTTGTTCGATCTTGCGGCGCAGGCGGGTGATTTGCACATCAACCGCCCGTTCTGCGCCGGTGGATTCTGCCACCTCGTCGCGTGGCAGATCGCCAACCAGCTTGTCGCGGCTGAGGGCGGTGCCGGGCTGTGCCGAGAAAATCCGCATCAGCGCGGCTTCGGTTGAGGTCAGCCGGATCGGATCGGAGCCACGCCACAGCTCGCCTCGGTCAATATCATAGCGCACCGGGCCCAGATGCAGCACTTTGGGCACCGGCGTGCCATGATCGGGGTGCGGCATGCGGCGCAAAATGGCGTTGATGCGCAACAGCAGCTCTTTGGGTTCGAAGGGTTTGACCAGATAATCGTCGGCCCCCGCCTCTAGCCCCTCGATGCGATTGGCGGCCTCGCCTTTGGCGGTCAGCAACAGGATTGGCGTTTTCATCCGGTTGCGCAGATCGCGGGTAAGGGAAATCCCGTCCTCGCCCGGCATCATCACATCCAGCACCAGCATATCAAAATCAAGCCCGGCCAACAGGCGGCGCGCCTGAGCCGCATCGCGGGCAACCGAGACCAGAAAGCCGTTGCGGATCAGAAATTTCTGCAACAGCCCGCGGATGCGTTCATCATCATCGACGACCAGAAGATGTGCTTGTGGTTCGGTCATGCGCCCGCCTCTTTCGCCGTTTGGTTCTGGCTTTGATACTGGCGGCGCTGCTCTTCGTCCATCATTGCTTCCAACACCTGACGAAAACCCAAAACCGCCTGCGGCCCCGCAGCGCGGTAAGCCGCCCGCATCCGCGCGCGCTGGGCATCCGAAAGCGCCCGCTCCAGCGCCTGACCCTTTGCTGTCAGATACAAATGGCGCTCGCGTTTGTCGCGGCGGCCGGTGCGCGCCTCGACCAAGGCATCGTCGAACAGGGTGCGCAGCACGCGGTTCAGCGATTGTTTGGTCACCCCAAGAATCGCCAGCAGATTGCCAACGGTGGTGCCGGTGTTGCGGTGGATGAAATGCAGGGCGCGGTGATGGGCGCGGCCGTAATCCAGCGTTTCAAGAATGCGATCGGGATCGGCGGTAAAGCCGCGATAGGCAAAAAACATCGCCTCGATGCCTTTGCGCAGGTTTTCATCGGTGAGAAACAGCAGGCTTTCGCCGGAAAGCGGTTCGGACATGGGGGGCACTCCTTGGCGCAAGGGTATGTCAGCCTTGTTGACATTCCAAGATGCAAGGCGTAGCAAAATCACGGTTTTGGCGCAAGATTATGTCCGTTTCGGAACTATCGGGCGCAACATTCGTAAAATGGGGGCTGAAATGGCTGGGTATGACGACAAAGACGGCTTTATCTGGATGGATGGCAAACTGGTGGATTGGCGGTCGGCCAATGTGCATATTCTGACCCATGCCATGCACTACGCAAGCTCGGTGTTTGAAGGCGAGCGCTGCTATGGTGGCAAGATTTTCAAATCGCTGGAGCATTCCGAGCGGCTGCGTAAATCGGGTGAATTGCTGGACATGCCGCTGCCCTATTCGGTGGCGGAAATCGAGGCGGCCAAGGTGGCAACGCTCAAGGCCAACGGGCTGAGCGATGGCTATGTGCGCGCGCTGGCCTGGCGCGGGGCGGGCGAGGATATGGGCGTGGCGGCCAAGCGCAACCCGATCCGCATGGCGGTGGCGGTGTGGGCCTGGGGCAATTACTACGGCGATGCCAAGATGAAGGGAGCAAAGCTGGACATTGCGAAATGGAAGCGGCCTTCGCCCGAAACCATCCCGCATGCGGCTAAGGCGGCGGGGCTTTATATGATCTGCACGATGTCGAAACACGCCGCCGAGGCCAAGGGCTGTTCGGATGCGATGATGTTTGATTATCGCGGCTATGTGGCCGAGGCGACCGGGGCGAATATCTTTTTCGTCAAAGACGGCGAAGTGCATACGCCATTGCCTGATGCCTTCCTGAACGGCATCACCCGGCAAACCGTGATCGGGATGCTGAAAGCCAAAGGCATCACGGTGCATGAGCGCCATATCATGCCCGAGGAGTTGGAGGGTTTTCAGCAATGCTGGCTGACCGGCACCGCCGCCGAGGTCACGCCGGT
>CBDUEF010000087.1:0-8975 GCA_965366095.1 uncultured Cypionkella sp.
CGAGTTCGTTGAGCAGCACATTGGCGCCGGCAAGAACGGCATGAGCAGCGAGCAATGTTGTTTTTATGAGCGCCAATGACTCTTTTTTTAAGCGTTTGATGACGCGGAGCATTTTTAATTCAGCTTCAACGGTTAAACCGTAGCCTGATTTGATCTCAATGGTTGCGGCCCCGCCTGCAATGATCTGATCGGCGCGCGACAGAGCCTGTTGCAGCAAGGTCGCCTCGTCGGCAGCACGGGTGGCGGTGACGGTTGACAAGATGCCGCCGCCCGCGCGCGCCACCTCTTCATAGCTGGCCCCGTTCAACCGCATTTCGAACTCGCTCGCGCGGTCGCCGCCGAAAACGATATGGGTATGGCAATCTATCAAGGCTGGCGTGACCAGCCGCCCGCCCAGATCGTGACTGGGAAGATCTGCGAATTCTGCGGGCAGGTCAGTGCCCGCCCCGGCCCAGACGATTTCTGTGTCCGAAAGAGCCACCGCAGCCTCTTTGATCAGGCCATAGCCATTGCTCATGGTTGCCAGCGTTGCATTCTTCAAAAGAATCGTCATCGGGCTTGCCTTATGTCTGTGCTCAGCGCTAATATGTCTGCACATATAACCATCTGTCAAGTGAGGTTCCGCATGACGATCCTACATGCAAAGACGGCCCTGCTGCCCCAAGGCTGGGCCCGCGATGTGCGGGTGACTCTGGCCAAAGGCCGGGTTGCCGCGGTGGAGGTTGGGGCGCAGCCTGGCGGGCAGCTGGTCGATTGTTTGTTGCCGGCGATGGTCAATCTGCACTCGCACAGTTTTCAGCGTGCAATGGCGGGGATGACCGAAAGCCGCTTTGCCGGGCAAGACAGCTTTTGGTCCTGGCGCACGCTGATGTATCGCTTTCTGGACCGGCTGACCCCCGATGATGTTGAGGCGATTGCCGCTATGGTGATGCTGGAAATGGCCGAGGCTGGCTATGCGGCGGTGGCCGAGTTTCACTATCTGCACCATGCACCGGGCGGCGGCACCTATGACGATATCGCCGAGTTATCGGTTCGGATCGCGGCGGCGGCGGCAGAAACCGGGATGGGCCTGACTCATCTTCCAGTGCTGTATGAGCGGGGCGGCTGTGACGGGCGCGCGCTGACTGCTGGGCAGTTGCGCTTTGGCAATGACCCCGATCGCTATGAAAAACTTTGGCAGGGGGCGGCCAAGGCGCTGAAATCCTTGCCAGAAGATACGGTTCTGGGCGTCGCCCCCCATTCCATGCGCGCGGCATCGCCCGAAGGTATTACGCGACTGGCCCTGCTTGCTCCCGATGCCCCGATCCATATCCATGTCGCCGAACAGGTCGCCGAGGTGGATGAGCTGTTATCCCATACCGGCAAGCGTCCGGTTGAAGGCTTGCTGGCGCAGCACGATCTGTCCTCACGCTGGTGCCTGATCCATGCCACGCAAATGACCCCGGCGGAAACCCTTGCGATGGCGGCCAGCGGGGCCGTGGCAGGGCTCTGCCCGATCACCGAGGCCAACCTGGGCGATGGCATCTTTGATGGCGCACGCTATGTTGGCGCGGGAGGGCATTTTGGCATAGGCTCTGACAGCAATGTCAGGATTTCGCTGTCGGAAGAGTTGCGGTTGCTGGAATATTCGCAACGCCTTAGCCTGAAAGGTCGCGCCATTCTGGCCGAGCCCGAGCGGTCCACCGGACGCGTGCTTTATGAGGGCGCTTGCCGGGGCGGGGCTCTTGCGGGCGGGCGGCATTCAGGTCAGATTGCACCGGGATCATGGGCCGATTTGATGGCGCTTGATTGTTCCGGCCCTGATCTGGGGCCCAGCGAAGGGGATCAAATCTTGGATACGTTCATCTTTGCCGGGGATGACCGCATGGTTTCAGAGCTATGGTCGGCCGGGCGGCATCTGGTCCATCAAGGCCGACATGCCAAGGCAGGGGCGATCCGTGCGCGCTATGGTGCTGCGATGGCCCGGTTGCGGGCAGCGCTTTGACAGAGGTGGGGCCAAAAGGCTGGGGCGAGATCCGGGTCGAGGTGCTACGGCGCATCCGCGAACGGATCTGGCCTCCCGGAGCGATGATTCCCTCTGAGGAATCGCTGGCGGTTGAATTCAAATGTGCCCGTGCCACCGTCAACCGGGCCCTGCGCGAATTGGCAGAGGCGGGCGTTTTGGAGCGCCGCCGCAAGGCCGGAACCCGCGTGACCGCCTTGCCGATCCGCAAGGCCACATTGGATATTCCAGTGATCCGCCAAGAGGTTGAGGCGCGCGGCGAGGTTCACGGTTTTCGCCTGTTGCAACAGGTTATGGGCGCCCCGCCGGTGCCGATCACGGCCCGTCTGGGCTTGGCTGCGGGCAGCAAGTTGCTCTATGTGGAAACTCTGCATCTGGCCAATGGCGCGCCCTTTGCCCATGAAACCCGCTGGTTGAACCCTGCGGCAATCGAGGCGGAAATCCCCAGCTTTGCCACGATCAGCGCCAACGAATGGCTGGTCGCGCAGGTGTCCTATCATTCGGGCAATATTGCCTTTTCCGCCGCTGCCGCCCGCCCGCGAGAGGCGGCCGTGCTGGGGGTGAAAATGGGCACGGCCTTGTTCATCACCGAACGCGAAACCTGGACCGAAACCGCGCCGATCACCCTGGTCCGGCTGGCCCATACCCCTGGCTACAGGGTGCAGACCACGGTTTAGGTCAGCTTTCCCGCCAAGCGGCGTTGCAAGATGCGCTGCAATTTGCGGTGCATCGGGTTCAGGCGGTGGCGCAGGTGCATCGCGGCGAAAGTTGGTTGGCGCAAGACTGGGGCATCGCTAACAACTCGGAACCGCCCACTTTCCAGCAACATCGTGGTCGATCGCTGCAAAACATAGCCCGCGCCCCCCATCGCCCAAAGCAAAGAGGCCACCGTGGCGCTTTGCCCAACGGACAGGTTGGAAACCGTCAGCTGCGGCATCAACTCGCGCTGCATGGCGGCAAAGGCCGGTGAGAAATGGCCAAAGACAAAACTGGCAGGCTGTACATCCGCCATCACCTCGGCGTCAGAGCTGATCATCACATAGGCAACATCGCCGACGGAATCGAAATGCAGATCCGGGTGTGGTTTCGGGGTGAATATCACCGCGAAATCCAATGCCCCGGTCAACAGATCGGCACTCATCTGGTTTGAATAGTCCGGTTCGATGTAAAAGGCGGTATCGGGAAAGCTGCGGCGGAAATCGGCGATCCATTCGCCGATATGCTGGGCCGAAAGATCGTTCTGAATCCCCAGTCGGACCAGATGCGCGGCCCGGTCCGGCAATTGGATGCGCCGCCGCGCCTCGTTCCATTCGTGGCGCAGGTAGCGGGCGTGTTGCTCGAACCTCTGGCCCTCGATGGTCAGATCGGTGCCCGCGCGGGATCTGTTGAACAACCGCGCGCCCAATGCGGTTTCCAACGCCTGCACTCGCGCCGAAATTGTCGATTGCGTCACCTCCAGCCGCTCTGCCGTGCGGTGAAAACTGCGACTTTGCACAAGGTCAAGAAAGGTTTCCAAAAGCTCTATCTGCATAACAACCTCTGATCGGATAATTCGATCAATAATGCAGTCCGGCCTGAATTGAAAGCTTTCCACCTTCTGCCATACTGCCGCCCAAAGATGGAGCATGTCATGTCAGATTTTCCAAAGTCAGCGCGGGTCGTCATCATCGGGGGCGGTGCGGTCGGGGCTTCATCGCTTTACCATCTGTGCAAAGCCGGCTGGAGTGATTGCGTCTTGCTTGAAAAGAATGAACTGACGGCAGGCTCGACCTGGCACGCGGCGGGCAATGTTCCGACCTTCAGCTCCAGCTGGTCGATCATGAACATGCAGCGCTATTCGGCAGAGCTTTACCGTGGGCTTGGCGAGGCGGTGGATTATCCGATGAACTACTCGGTGACCGGCTCGGTGCGGCTGGCACATACCGAAGAGCGTATGCAGGAATTCCGGCGCGTGGTGGGCATGGGGCGCTATCAGGGCATGGATCTCAAGCTGCTGACCCCGGATGAGACAAAGGAAGTCTACCCTTTCCTTGAAACCCACGATCTGCTGGGCGCGCTTTATGATCCCTATGATGGCGATATCGACCCCGCTCAACTAACGCAGGCGCTTGCCAAAGGCGCGCGGCAGATGGGCGCGCGGATCGAGCGGTTTTGCCCGGCGACCGGGGTGCGGCGTGAGGGCGAGGAATGGGTGGTCGAGACCCACAAGGGCGATATTCGCTGCGAGATCGTGGTGAACGCTGCGGGCTATTACGCCCGCGAAGTTGGCAAATGGTTTGGCCGCGATGTGCCGATGATGGTGATGAGCCACCAATATATGCTGTTTGACACTGTGTCCGAGGTCGAGGCGCGCACCAAGGAGACCGGCAAAAAACTGCCGCTCTTGCGGGATGTCGACAGCAGCTATTACCTGCGCCAAGAGAAAAACGGCTTTAACCTTGGCCCCTATGAGGGGAATTGCAAGGCGCATTGGATCTCGAAAGACGATCCTTTCCCCGAGGATTTCAGCTTTCAGCTGTTCCCCGACGATCTTGAGCGGCTTGAGTGGCATATCAATGATGCCATGGCGCGGGTGCCATTGCTGGAAACCGCATCCCTGACCAAGGTGATCAACGGCCCGATCCCCTATACCCCCGATGGCAACCCGCTGATTGGCCCGATGCCGGGCGTGCCCAATGCATTCGAGGCCTGTGTGTTCACCTTTGGCATCTGTCAGGCTGGTGGGGCGGGCAAGGTTCTGGCTGAATGGATCACCCAAGGGGCGACGGAATGGGACATGTGGTCTTGCGATCCGCGTCGCTTTACCGGGTTTGAGGATCAGGAGTATTGCATCAAGAAGGGCATGGAGGTTTATGGCCACGAATATGCCATGCACTTCCCGCATTTCGCCTGGCCCGAGGGTCGAGACAAGAAGCTGAGCCCGGTCCATGAGCGCACAGCTGCGATGGGCGCGCAGTTTGGTGCCTATAATGGCTGGGAGCGGGCTCTTTGGTATGCAAGGGCAGGGGATGATACCTCTGACGCAGGTGGGCAGACCTGGAACCGCAAAGGCGCATGGTTTGACGCGGTAAAGTCCGAATGCGAAGCCGTTCGGGATGCGGCAGGGATTTTGGACTTGCCCGGTTTCTCCCGCTTTCTATTGCGCGGCGCAGGTGTGGCTGAATGGCTTTCGCGCCAGATCACCGGAAAAGTGCCAAATGTCGGGCGGTTGGGACTTGCCTATTTTGCCGATGACAAGGGCCGGATCGTGACGGAAATGTCGGTCGCGCGGCTGGCTGACGATCTGGTTTTGCTGATCACCGCCGCCACCGCACAGGCGCATGATCGCGATTGGTTGCAGGGGCATCTGGACGCAGGGTTGAGCCTGAGCGATGTGACCGACGCTTGGTCGACACAGATTCTAACCGGGCCGAAATCGCGCGAAATCCTTGCAGCAGTCTGCGACGCAGATCTGAGCAAAGGCTGGCTGACGCATCAATTCGCACAGCTCGCCGGAGCCGAGGTTTGGCTGGCGCGGGTGTCGTTTGCGGGGGAGTTGGGTTGGGAAATCCACTCGAAACTTGCCGATACGGCCAAGGTTTGGGATGCGGTACTGGCGGCAGGCGCGCCGCTTGGTCTCAAACCCTTCGGCATGTTCGCGCTGAATTCCTTGCGGATTGAAAAGGGATATCGGGGGTGGAAAGGCGATCTTTCCACCGATTATACGGTTCTTCAGGGCGGCTTGGAGCGGTTTGTTGATTGGGCCAAGCCCGATTTCCGCGGCAAGGCAGCTTTGGCCGCAGAAAAGCAAGCGGGCGTTGCCAAACGCTTTTGCAATTTGATCGTTCAGGCGGGCGAGCAAGACCCTCCCTATATGTCTACAATCTGGCACAACGACCAGGTGGTGGGGGAGACCACCTCAGGCTATTTCGGCCACCGTGTCGGCGCCTGTATCGCGCTGGGTATGCTGCGCAGCGATCTTAACCTTGCAGGGCAGTCGGTTGAGGTGGAGATCTTTGGGCAGCGCTATCCAGCCGTTGTGCAGGAAGACGCGCCGCTTTGGGATGCTAAAAACGAGCGTATTCGCGCCTGACAGACGGCCGGGGGTTTCACACCCCCGGACCCCCGTGGGATATTTTCAGACAGATGAAAGTGAAGACAATGGCCGTAATTCCAAAAAACGCGCGGGCGGTTGTGATTGGTGGGGGGGTGTCCGGCTGCTCGGTTGCCTATCATCTGGCCAAAATGGGCTGGACAGATGTAGTGCTGCTCGAACGCAAGCAGTTGACCTCTGGCACCACCTGGCACGCAGCCGGGTTGATCGGGCAATTGCGGGGTTCGGCCAATATGACGCGGCTGGCGAAGTATTCGGCGGATTTATATGTGAAGCTGGCAGCCGAGACCGGCATCGAGACGGGGATGCGGCAGGTTGGCAGCATTTCGGTCGCATTAACGGCGCATCGGCATGAAGAATTGTTGCGACAGGCCACGGTGGCGCGGATTTTCGATGTGGACGTGCAGGAGATCTCGCCGCTTGAGGCCAAGGCGATGTATCCGCATCTTGAGATTGGCGATGTGGTGGGGGCGGTGCATCTGCCTTTGGACGGACAATGCGACCCGGCCAATATTGCTATGGCCTTGGCCAAGGGCGCAAGGTTGAAGGGGGCGCAGATTTTTGAGCATACAAAGGTTGTTGGCGTCACCAAGGCCGCAGGCCGGGTGACAGGGGTCGATTACATCGGCGCTGATGGCGAGCCGGGGCATATTGCGACGGATATTGTGGTCAATTGTGGCGGGATGTGGGGGCGCGATCTGGCAGAGGCCAGTGGCGTCACCCTGCCTTTGCATGCCTGCGAGCATTTCTATCTGATCACCGAGCCGATTGCCGGGCTTGGCCATCTGCCGGTGCTGCGGGTGCCCGATGAATGCGCCTATTATAAATCGGATGCCGGGAAAATGATGGTTGGGGCGTTCGAGCCCAAGGCCAAGCCCTGGGGCATGGAGGGCATCCGTGAGGACTTCATGTTCGATACATTGCCCGAGGATTGGGACCATTTCCAACCCATTCTTGAACATGCAATGAACCGCTTGCCGTTGTTCCAAACTGCTGGGATCCATACGTTTTTCAACGGGCCCGAGAGTTTCACCCCCGATGACCGCTACTATCTGGGCGAGGCGCCTGAGCTGGGAGGCTATTGGGTGGCGGCTGGGTATAACTCGGTTGGGATCGCGGGTTCGGGTGGCGCTGGCATGGCTTTGGCGCATTGGATCGTGGAGGGCGAGGCGCCGTTTGATCTGTGGGAGGTTGATATCCGCCGTGCGCAGCCGTTCCAGAAAAACCGCAAATATCTCAAAGAGCGGGTATCCGAGACGCTTGGACTGCTTTACGCCGACCATTTTCCCTATCGGCAGGTTGAAACCTCACGCGGGGTGCGTCGCACGCCGCTGCACGAGCACTTGAAAGCACGCGGCGCGGTTTTTGGTGAGGTGGCAGGCTGGGAGCGGGCGAATTGGTTCGCAAATGAGGGCCAAGAGCGCGAATATCGCTATAGCTGGAAGCGGCAAAACTGGTTTGAAAACCAAAAGGCCGAGCATCTGGCGGTTCGCAATGGTGTCGGCTTTTTCGACATGACCTCGTTCGGCAAAATCCGCATCGAGGGGCGGGATGCTTGTCGCTTCCTGAACCGGATTTGCGGCAATGAGATGGATGTGGCGCAGGGGCGTATCGTTTATACTCAGATGTTGAATAGAAACGGTGGGATAGAGAGCGATCTTACCATCACACGCTTGTCTGAGACCGCCTATCTTGCCGTGGTTCCCGGAGCGACCTTGCAGCGCGACCTGGCTTGGATGCGCAAGCATCTTGGCGAGGATTTCGCTGTGATCACCGATATGACGGCGGCGGAATCGGTGCTCTGCGTGATGGGGCCGAAAGCGCGCGATCTGATGCAGGCCGTGTCGCCGTCCGACTTTAGCAACGCGGCCCATCCCTTTGGTACTATGCGTGAAATCGAGATTGGCATGGGGCTGGTACGGGCGCATCGTGTGACCTATGTGGGCGAGTTGGGCTGGGAAATCTACGCAAGCTCTGATCAAACGGCGCATGTGTTTGAGGCGATCGAAGAAGCGGGCGCCGATCTGGGGTTGAAGCTGTGCGGCTTGCACACGCTTGATTCTTGCCGGATTGAAAAAGCCTATCGCCATTTCGGCCATGATATAACGGATGAAGATCATGTGCTGGAGGCTGGCCTTGGCTTTGCCCTGCGCATGAAAAAGCCTGATTTCATCGGGCGGGATGCGGTTTTGCGCAAGCAAGAACAGGGCCTTGCCCGCCGTATGCTACAGTTCCGGCTGACCGATCCTGAGCCGCTGTTGTTCCATAACGAGGCCTTGGTGCGCGATGGCAAGATCATCGGGCCAGTCACCAGCGGGAATTACGGGCATTTCCTTGGGGGCGCTATTGGGATGGGCTATGTGCCTTGCAAGGGCGAAAGTGAGGCTGAAATTCTGGGCTCGCGCTATGAAATAGAGGTGGCAGGAGTGCGGCATGCTGCTGTGGCCAGCCTGCAGCCGATGTATGATCCGAAATCCGAAAGGATCAAGGCGTGACCATGGCGACACGACAAGGTGCCTTTTGCGACCTGCACGGGCGTCTCGCGGGCCGCGCCAATGGAACAGCGGCACGGCGAACATAACACGCGCCGGGGGTTTTCCACCCCCGGACCCCCGAGAGTATTTATGCCAAGATGAAAGGGCATGAGATGAGCGATGAGAGCGATCTAGGACTGGTATGTGAGCCTGCGCGAGCGCGCCGTTCTGGTGGGCGGGCGAACCGGGTAGCGGTTCGCTCGGCACCCCTTGCCGAAGACTTGCGCCCTGTGCGGGCGGGCATGTCGGGAGGGCAGTACAAGCCTCTGACCGACGCCGGGATCGCACAGATCCATGAGTCGGCATTGCAGGCGTTAGAGCAGATCGGCCTAAGTCAGGCTCCGCC